>NZ_JBIVOJ010000005.1:0-282804 GCF_044754065.1 Psychrobacillus sp. NPDC093180
TGTTACTTTCTTGCGAATATGGTCATAGCCTTTTTTAGAATCTCTACCTCCTGTTGAAGCCGCAGGTTTTCCTTTTGAATTTCTGCGATTTGGGCCGGTGTTAAACCACCACTGTTTTCGATTGGGGATAGTGCTTTAATCCATTTATAAATAGTTACTTCAGATATACCATATTCGCTACTAAGATCACTTACAGATGTACCAGATCTATGAAGTTCAACAATTGTTTCTTTAAATTCTTGGTTATAACGTTTTTGTTTCATTTCGGACACGTCCACTCTATTTATTAGGATAGAGACTTAACTAAGTTGTGTCCACACATCCATACTAGCATCACAATTATATATGCACTAATTGGATAAAATAATAATTTTAGAACGAATGTTATCTATAAATAGTATACGTTAAAACCTTGAGCGATTAGAACGTTCAAGGTTTATTTTAACTTTTAGACTTGAAACTTTGATAAAGCTATCTTCTATTGCTTCAACATACTTAGATGAGAAAGAAGCAATAGATTTTATATCATACTGCACAAAATTTGGTCACGGTGCAGTTGAAGATTATAAGCCGTATTATGAAGATTATCATTCCAAAAGTAAGCTGAGCATAAAAGCTTTTTACAAGAAGACATAATGTACCTTGAGTGGCTAAAGCCTCTCAAGGTGTTTTAGTTATATGAGCATTTTGAAGGGAATAGAATAAAACTATAGGTTTACAATAATGCTTTTAATCTCCATCGATAAGCCTGTTTTTAATAACTATAAAGGATAAAAGTTGTTTATGGTGAATATATCCCTTTAAAAGATTGAATATTCTAATAAGTGGAGATATTATGAAGAAAAAATGGCCAATGATGGTAATGGCGTGGATGTTGGTAGTGAGTATGTTCAGTTTTCAACATGTGGCTCAAGCAGAGGAAGCAGTAGAAGTAACATTAAGCGATTCTATTACAAGGATTGTAGAAGAAAAATTAGCTGGAGCAGATGTTAGTATTACAGTTAGAGACCGGCATTCAGGAGAAATGATTTATGACTATAACGGTCAAACAGCTATAAAACCAGCATCTAATATGAAGTTGTTCACTACCGCAACTGCTTTAGAGGTACTTGGCAAGGATTATCGTTTTAATACAAGTCTCTATATTAATGGGAAGCTGTCAAATGGAGTTTTAAAAGGGGATGTCTATTTAAAGGGACAAGGTGATCCAACTTTATCTATCGAGGATTTGCAACAATTTGCACAAGAGTTGAAAGCAAAGGGAATTCAAAAAATTGATGGACGAATTGTTGGGGATGACAAATGGTTTGATAACGATTTATTAACGCCTGGCATTTGGGCTGGAGACGAATCTTATTATTACGCTGCTCCTATTTCAGCATTAACTACTTCTCCAAATACGGACTACGATTCTGGAACGATTATCGTAGAAGCTCTTGGTTCAGCAATCGGAGAATTACCGTCGATTAAAGTAACACCGAAGATCGGTGATTTACAAATAGTAAATGAAGCGCAAACAGTGGAAGCTGGGAAAACCAATACACTTACGATTGAAAGGTCATATAAAACAAACAATATTGTCGTCAGTGGGAATCTCCCTATCGATAAAACGAAAAAAGAATGGGTGACTGTTCAACATCCAACGACACATACAATGACAATGTTCCAATCAGTTTTAACAGAAGCAGGAATCGAATATACAAAAGATAAAGTATTTCAAGCTGCGACACCAAAGTTTGCTCAACTCATAGCAACAAAGCAATCCATGCCACTGGAGCAACTATTAATCCCGTATATGAAATTAAGCAATAATGGGATTGCGGATATTTTAGTCAAAACAATGGGAAGAATAATCAATCATCGTGGTAGCACAATGGATGGATTGAAGGTTTTACAGGAATATGGTAAATCCATTAACATAAATATGGCAGACTGGCGTTTTGAAGATGGCTCTGGAATGTCTCATGAAAATAGCGTTTCGAGTTTATTGTTGAGTGACTTGTTATTTAAAGTACAAGGCGAAGATTGGTTTACTACCTATTTTAATAGCCTACCAGTAGCCGCAAATGCAGACCGAATGGTAGGAGGTACTTTACGAACTCGATTAAAAGATCCGCTCACGGCAGGAAAAGTATATGCAAAAACTGGCTCATTAACTGGTGTCAGCACACTAAGCGGTTACTTAGAAGCAAGTAGCGGGCAATTATACATTTTTAGTGTGTTAGTACAAAACAAATCGGGGGCATCCACAGCGATTGATGAAATCGTGAAAGAAATAGCAGAAGAGCTGTAGAGAAGAAAGTTTAGAAATAAAAATACCTTTACGTTGAAGCAGGTAGTCACGCACAATTCAGCATGGAGGTGTTTTTCTTTTTATATTATAAATATTTTGTAACTAATTTGTAACTCCAATCGTTTACTATTGTTTAACCAAAATGGGAGGGAGTTGTTTTATTGTTACGACACAAACGTATTTGGTTAATTGTTTTCTGCCTAATGTTAATTGGATCAATGGTTAGTTTGCCTTCTATTACAAATGCCTCGGGAAGTTTCATCTCTGGATCCTATGGTGGGAAGAACTACAAGCTATATGTGCCGAGTCAATATGACTCTAGTAAAAGCTTTCCGCTATACGTTATGCTACATGGTTGTACACAAGATGCTACTCAGTTTTCAATAGGGACAAAAATGAATGTGCTTTCAGAGGAAAAAGGTTTTCTGGTGCTATATCCGGAACAAAACACTAGCTCTAATGCAAATAAATGCTGGAATTGGTTTGAAACAGGTCATCAATCTCGTGGAAGTGGAGAACCAAGCGTAATTGCTGGTATGGTTCAATCTATCAAAACGAATTATTCAATACAGGATGATCAGGTATACGTGGCAGGTCTTTCAGCTGGTGCGGCAATGAGCGTTATAATGGGCGCGACTTATCCAGATGTTTTTTCAGGTATAGGAGTTGGCGCAGGCTTAGAATATAAAGCGGCAACTAGTATGACGGAAGCTTTTACTGCAATGTCTAGTGGTGGTGCAAATCCGATTCAAAGAGGCAGAGATGCTTATAATGCAATGGCTAGTAGAGCTAAACCATTGAAAGTAATCGTTTTTCACGGAACTTCTGACTACACAGTGAACAAAGTAAATGGGGATCAAGTCATTTCCCAATGGGCTGTCACCAATAGCCTGGCAGCAACTGGAACAGAAGGATGGATAGATGATCAAGCGGATAGCACGCAGAATTTACAAGTACCATCAGGAAAAAACTATACGGTCTATGATTATAAGGCACAAGATAATCAGGTTTGGATGAAAAAAGTAAACATCTTAAATATGGGACATGCATGGTCCGGAGGAAGTTCACAAGGAAGCTATACAGATCCACAAGGACCTGATGCAAGTCGAATGATGTGGGAATTTTTTCAATCTGAAGTAGAACCTCCTGGAGATATACCAGTAACCACTGCAACTCCGGATGGTGGAAGTTACAAAGATTCTGTAAGTGTGGAGCTTAAATCGAATAAAACAGGAACTACCTATTATACAACCGATGGATCTGAACCAACCATTCACTCAACAAACTATTCCCAACCGCTTACACTAACGGAAAATACAACGTTAAAATTCTTTAGTATAGATAACGATGGCAACGTCGAATCGGTCAAAACAGAAACCTATATTATCAAAACAGACGGTGATCCTACGGGTGAAACAATAATACCGTCCATTGGAAATGAAGATGGGTTTGTAGGAAAATATACTGCAGATGGAAAGAGTAATGCGACCATTAAAGTTGGAGATAAAGGAATGTATAATACAGATACGTATAGAGGCATCTTATCCTTCGATACAAGTTCAATAACAGAACCTATAGAATCTGCAAAAATTCGTTTATACCCTAAAGCAAGACAAGGAACGATTTCATTGCTCCACCTAGATATTAAAACAGGGGTATTCGGAAGTAATTCTACTATCGAACAAACAGATTACGCCAATCTAGCTACCCAATCTACTATCAATAGTTTCTCACCTGTAGAAGGTGAGTATATGGATATTGATATACCAGTAAACAGTTTGTCTAGGATTAACTTGAACGGGCTTACACAATTCCGTTTAAAGGCGGATACTACGGTAGGATTCAGCGATAATTTCATCGAATTCTATGGCGGTGAATCTGTAGATTATGTCCCAGTTTTAATTATTAATAGTAGTAATTAAAGTGTTTAGTAAAAACACGGAGGCAAAAAATTTAGCCTTCGTGTTTTTTGCATACTCGAATTATCGATTCTGCTGATCATTTGGTTGTTTGTCGTTTCGTTTCGCTTGATTTAAATTATGTTCTTCAGCAAATTCTTCACGTGTATCTTTTCTTGAATTAGGTTCTTTCTTTTTAAAATTTGGTTTGTTTTTCTTTGCCATAGTATCGTCACCTCCCAAACCTTAATGTGCTCAGGAGAGATGAACTTATTCAAGATGATTAGTTCTTTGTAATTTTTAAATGAATTTGGAAGTGTAAAGATATGTTAGCTATTGGCTGAAAACAGAAGAGTTACTTTAAATCCAATCATTAGCGTGCCTTCTTATTAAAGAAATCATGCTGTTCATAGATGGAGAAAGCCATTTATCTTTATGATACGCAAGAAATGTAGCAATCGCAGGATGTTCTGGTGCTATTTCTTCTCCATTTAGTTTATTGTTTTCTAACTCTTCCTTTACGGAAAAGTAAGGTACCATCGAAATTCCTAGACCACTTTTAACACATTGCTTAATCGCTTCAATACTTTGGAAATCTAGACTTTCCTTCACATCCATCTTCTTATACTTTAGATACTCATCGAACACAGATTTGTAACTGCATGATCGTTCCGTATAAAGGACTGTTCTAGTGTCTTCTTCTTTTTCTGGTGGGCTAATCAGAACCATTTTTTCTCTCCTCAGTTTTTCACAATAAATTTCAGGAAGGGACCAATCTTCTTTTTCTAAAATCAGTACCAAATCCATATCACCGTTTTGAAGATGAGACGTAACATTATAATTTTCAATCGATTTTACTGAAAGGTTCACATTAGGATAAGATTTTTTATATTCCAAAAGAATAGGTGGAACACGACCGATAGTCAGAGATTCCGAAATACCAATGGTTAAATCGCCTGCTGGTTCTTCATCCGTATTTAAAGCTTGCGCGTGCAATTCAATAATCTTTACAGCATAAGAAAGAAGGTGTTGTCCATAATGAGTCAAAACCACTTTTTTGCCTAGTCGATCAAATAAAGGTTTTCCTACTTCCTCTTCCAATTCTTTAATATGAGTTGTGACAGAAGATTGTGCATAACCAAGATGCTCAGCGGCCTTTTTAAATCCCCCTCTATCTACAATTGTCTTAAGTGTTATAAGATGACGAAGCTCCATCTATTCTACATCTCCTTAGTTCGATTTTAATGAATTAAACGTTCAAATATATCTATTTTACTAAACTTGTAATAAGAAATACAATAATCATGTATAACAGATATACATTTTGATAGGAGGTCATGACCATGACGGTAAAAATAAAAGTCTATTCGGATTATATGTGTCCATTTTGTTTTATTGCAGAACAACCTTTAGAAAAAGCGATACTAGGAAAAGACGTGGAAGTGGAATGGATGCCGTTTGAGTTGCGTCCGTATCCAAATGAAACATTAAAGCCTGAGGGGCATTATTTGCAAAGTACTTGGAAACAGTCTGTCTACCCGATGGCTAAACAGATGGGTATTGAAATAGTGCTTCCGAGAGTTTCACCTCAGCCTTACACGCATCTAGCTTTTGAAGGCTATCAATACGCAAAGGAAAAAGGGAAAGGCAATGAATATAATGATCGAATGTTACGTGCATTTTTCCAAGAAGAACAAGACATTGGTGACATAGAGGTCTTGACTAAATTAGCAGGTGAAATTGAGTTAGATCAAAAAGAGTATCGAGAGGTACTTGATACTAGAAAATATAAAGAAGTGCATCAAAAAGCACTGAAGCATGCTTACGAAGAAGCAAATATCACTTCGGTACCTACTTTTATCATTGGAGATACAAAAATTGCTGGTATTCATTCTAAAGAAACGCTGGAACAAATAATCAACAAAGAGATTAGCACACAGAAACCAGATTTCCTTGGTGGATTGACGTGTGGTATAGAGGGATGTTAAAAAAGTCTTTTAAATTGATAAACAAATACTAAAAAAGGAGTTTTGACAAATGACAAAAACAAGTTCGTTATTTAAGACTTTTACATTAGGGAAGACTATATTAGATAATCGGGTAGGGGTTGCGCCAATGACTCGAATAAGTAGCACATCTGCAGGAGTAGCAACTGATCAGATGATCAGCTACTACACATCTTTTGCACCTGGAGGATTTGGGTTTATCATTACGGAAGGTATTTATACTGATGAAAAATATAGTCCAGGTTATATATTTCAACCCGGTATTGTAAATGACGAACAAATAGAAGCGTGGAAGAAATTGGTGGAATCTGTACATGAAGCGGGAGCAAAAATATTTGCGCAGATTATGCATACGGGGGCCCTAGTTCATGGAAATCCTTTTGGTCAACCATCGATTGGTCCTTCTGCCGTTCCACCAAAAGGGGAAAAAAGTGAAACATATGAAGGCAAAGGCCTTTACCCAATGCCAAAAGAAGCAACCAGAGAAGAAATCACAGAGGTAATAACCGGTTTTGTGGATGCGGCTAAACGCGTGAAATTAACTGGATTTGATGGGATAGAAATTCATGGAGCTAATGGCTATTTGCTTGATGAGTTTCTAACTGATTATACAAATCAGCGTACAGATGAATACGGTGGTTCTACGGAAAACCGAGTTCGTTTATTGGTGGAGGTATCCAAGGCGGTTAGGGAAGCAGTTGGAGAGGAGTTCATCGTAGGCATTCGCATTTCACAAGCGAAAGTAAATGATCAAATTCATAAGTGGGCAGGAAAAGAACAGGACGCTGAGATTATTTTTGGTCAATTAGGACAAGCAGGTCTTGACTATATTCATGTGACGGAATACGAAGCGTGGAAGCCTGCATTTGATACAATCGGGCCATCACTTGCTTCTCTCGCAAAAAAATACGGAAAAATTCCTGTCATTGCAAACGGTCATTTAGAGAATCCAGTAATAGCGTATGAGATCATCGAGAGTGGGGAAGCAGATTTAGTAACTTTAGGTAAAGGAGCCTTGGCTAACCATGATTGGGTTAACAAAGTAAAAAATGGAGAACCATTAGCAGAGTTTAAGCCAGAAGAAATCTTGAGCCCGAATGCTAAAATTAAAGAATTTGAAGTGTAAATCTTCCGTGGCATGCTATTAACTTTAGAATACTTATATAGCTTTGAAGTAAAAGGGATCTTCTCTAATTCCTATTTTAGAAGAGATGTGTGAATGGGGTCTAGCCAATCAAATTAACAATTCTTAGAAAAATATAACATCGCAGCCGAAATCATATCTTCGGCTGCTTATATTTGCTTAGCTCCTCCTTACTTTTTGTATAAAGCAACGCGGTAAGGAAATAGTTGCGCTTCCATGATGCCTTCTTTTACTGCTGGATCATTATTCATCAGTTCAACTGCTTCTTCCTCTGTATCTACTTCTAAAATAACGATTCCCATTGGATCTGTGTTTAAAGTTCTACCTGCTAAAAGAAGTTTTCCTTCTTCTTGCAATTTTTGCAGTACCTCAAAATGATGTTGGACAATTGAATTTTCTTTATCTGTCCAGCTTGTTTGGTCTAACAGGGCAGGAATGAGTTTTAGTTGGTATAAAAACTGTAATTTTTCCATTATGGTCCTCCTAATAAGTACAGGGTAAGGTTGTATTTTTACCTAATTGTATCAGAACATTAAGAGATTGTTCATATGGTAATCTATCAAATATTTAAAGACATAGGAATTTGTTACGAGCAGGTGAGGAGAGGAAGAACATAAAAGAAAAGTGAACTTACATTGTCTAAGTAATGACGTAAGCTCACTTTTGTTTCATTTATTCTCTATTCAATAAGCTGTGCTTTCTACCGTAAGTAAAATAAATGATCAATCCAAAGATGAACCAAATACCGCAGGCAATCCATGTAAAAGCAGAAAGCTGAGTAATTAAAAATAAACAAAGTAGAAATGATAATATCGGTATAATTGGAAAGAAAGGTACTTTAAAACCACCGGATGGTATGTTCTTATTTTTTCTTAAGTAAATAACTCCGATAGAAACTACAGTAAATGCAATTAATGTACCCATATTCACTAGCTCTGCTAGCTTAGACAAAGGAATGACTCCTGCACAAAAGGCTACCAGTGTTGCAAATACCCATGTATTCTTAATTGGTGTTTGATACTTTTTGTTAAGCTCGTACATACTTTTTGGCAACAACCCATCACGGCCAAGCGCGTAAAGAAGTCTTGTTCCACCATATAACATAACAAGTATAACTGTCATCATCCCAACAACCGCACCAAGTGAAATAACACCAGCTACCCAATCTTGGTTAACAATCTGCATAACAAAGCTAACAGGGTCACTTACATTAAGATTTGTATAGGAAACAATGCCAGTCAAAACAAGTGATACAGCTACATAAAGAATTGTACAAAGAAATAACGAACCAATAATTCCTATTGGCATGTTACGTTGTGGGTTCTTTACTTCTTCTGCTGCAGAAGAAACTGCATCAAACCCTAGATAAGCAAAGAAAACAAGTGCTGCTCCGCTCAAAACGCCTTCCATTCCAAACGGCATAAATGGTTGCCAATTGGCAGGCTCTACATAAAAAATACCAACTCCAATAAATAAAAGAATAACACTGACTTTGATAAATACCATAATTGTATTAAACTTCGTAGACTCTTTTATTCCAAGTGATAATAAAAATGCAATGATAAATATAATGGCTATGGCTGGAACATTTACATATGTTCCCTCTGTCGGATTAAAAGAACCGGAGATCGCTTTTGGTATGGTAATATTAAATCCCTCTAGCAAAGAACTAAAATAAGAAGACCATCCAGTTGCAACTGCTGCAACAGCTAAACCGTATTCTAACAGTAAAGCCCATCCTACTAACCAAGCAACTAATTCTCCAAACACGATGTATCCATACGTATATGCACTACCGGTTACAGGGACAGAGGAAGAAAATTCTGAATAACAGAGACCTGCAAGCGCACAGACAATAGCAGCAATAATAAATGAAAAAACAATAGCAGGTCCAGAATGTTCTGCTGCTACTGTGCCAGGGAGAATGAATATACCTGTTCCAACAATGGCACCTACGCCAAGAAGCACTAAATCAAATGCTCCTAATGATTGCTTGAGTTGAACATCACCATTTTTTATTAATAATTCTTTGACATCTTTTTTCCTAAATAATCCACTTTTCATACTTAACACCCATTCTTTTTAGAAACATATAAAGATTCTATACATTTATCTCATGTAGGTCAAACTTTTTTATTATATTTACAATATTTTTGTCGGAAAAAGGTATATTTCAGGTCTATAGTTCTTTATTAAATTAGTAATATTTTGATTTATGTAAACTTTTAAATTTTATAAAGTTATTTAGTGTTAGATAAAGGTCTTTTGGATACAGAAAGATTTAATTTCAACTATGTATTGGCTTAGCCTAACTGTTTTTTCTTAGGTGATATTTTGGTTGGAAAAAGGTTTTATTCAATAATTTATGGAATAGAGATATGTAATGGACGAAGGAGAGCCTATGAAAAAGTTTTTTTCAATAAAATAAATTCAAAGAGGTGTAAAACAATGAACAAAACACTATGTTTTGGAATAGTTGGTAGTGGAAGTATTGCAGAAACTCATATAAATAGCATTCGAAGTATACCGAATGCAGAAGTAGCTGCTATTTTTTCGAGGAACAAAGAAACCGCTAAAAAATGGGCTAATGAATCCCATATTCAAGTTTACTGTGATTATGAGGAGTTTCTAAGCAATGATGAATTGGATATCGTGACAATCTTAACACCTAGTGGAACACACGCAGATTTTGGGATATTAGCGGCGAAAAAAGGCAAACATGTTATTGTGGAAAAGCCGATTGATACAACGCTTGCTAAAACGAATGAACTTATTCGTGCTTGTAGAGAAGCGAATGTTACGTTGAGCTGTATTTTTCAACATAGATTTGATGATGGGATAGTGGATATTAAAAAAGCGTTAGATCTAGGAGAATTTGGTCAACTAAATTTTGGAGCTGCACGTACTACTTGGTACCGGTCGCAGGAATATTATGATAGTGGCGCATGGAGGGGAACTTGGGAACTTGATGGTGGTGGTGCATTAATGAATCAATCGATCCACTATATCGATCTTCTTCTTTACTTAATGGGGCCGGTCGAAGAAGTTCATGCGTATTGTGTAACTCGAGCGCATGAGCGAATAGAAGTAGAAGATATTGCGGTCGCATCCATAAAATTCAAGTCAGGTGCTCTTGGACTGATTGAAGGGAATACGGCAGCATATCCAGGATATAGTGCCACGCTTGATATATTCGGTAATAACGGAAGTGTAGTTATTGAAAATGACCAAGTAAAAGAATGGAATTTTAAAAATGGAAATCAATATACAAAGGCTTCCAAAGAAGTACTGAAGACAAGTGCTTCCTCAAGTAAAATGTCTTCTTATGAATCTCACAAAAGACAATATGAGGATATTGTTCAAGCAATTTGGGAGAAAAGAGAACCGCTAGTAACCGGGGAAGAAGCATTAAAATCACTCGAATTAATTTTAGCGATTTATGAATCTGCTAGAAGTGGAAGTCCTGTTAAGTTATAGAGGAAACCATAGAAAACGCAGTGGATTTTCACCGGTTTAGGTTAGCATCTACTATATAGAGAAGTACGAGAGCTCCCGAAATTCCATTTTCGGGAGCTTCTTATATGTATTGGAAAGCTGCCTTTTCTCTCCTTATCCAGAAAGGGCTTAACCTGCTTCTTTTAAAAATCAATCGGTAATGGTGTAGGGATTGGTCCATCGAAGACCTGTGAAAGGTTTGATACATAGAAAGGAAACCAATCTAATTTAAAACCTAAAAAAAACACAAGTTTTTCATAAAAAATAAACATTCTAACAATTCTGAACAAGAAGTAATATGAAAGAGTAAGAAGTAAACGCTTTCTTGAGGAGGGGAGTTATGAATCTGATTAAAAGACTGTATTCACTCATTGATAATATATTTGAAAAATTTACCCTTGTATCACTTATCTTATTAGTATGTATCGTCACTACGCAAGTTATCACTAGATATTTTTTCAACTTTGTATTCTTTTGGTCAGAAGAAATTACTTTACTTTTATTAGTATGGTTTGGATTTATGGGGATAGCAATTGGATTTCGTGAATATATCCATTTAGGAATTGATTCATTTACTAATCTATTTCCGAAAATATTTAATAAGATTCTAGATAAAGTGATACTTGTCATTGTTTTTGCTTTTGGAATCTATCTAATAGTCCAGGGCTGGCAATTTACAGTGTTAATGTTGGAATCTACTTTACCAGCAACAAAACTACCAAGCAGTATTACGTATATCGTCATGCCGATAACGGGAATCATGATTTGTTTATATGCACTTCTACAACTATTCAATATTAATACCGCTAAGTACAAAGACATAGAGGAGGGACATTAGCATGGCAAGTACTAGCATAGCAGTCACCATTTTACTTGTAAGTTTTGTTGTTTTAATCATGCTACGCTTTCCGATCGCGTTAACGCTTGTTATATCATCTTTGTTAACGATCATTTTTTTAGATATACCGTTACCGATTATTGGTCAGCAGATGATTCAAGGTATAAATTCATTTTCCTTACTCGCAATACCATTCTTTATCTTAACAGGTCAAATAATGAGTACAGGTGGTCTGGCTAACCGGATTGTCAATCTGGCCATTCTTCTGGTCGGACGAATTCGTGGAGGATTAGCCATGGTAAACAGTGTGGCATCCTTGTTTTTTGGGAATATATCTGGCTCTGCTGTAGCAGATGTTTCATCTGTTGGATCTGTGATGATTCCAATGATGAAAAAGAATGGCTATGAAGCAGATTATGCGGTTGGTGTTACGATTGCATCCGCTATACAAGGGGTAGTAGTACCGCCAAGTCATAATCTTGTATTATATTCTTTAGCAGCAGGTGGCGTTTCGATTGCTAGTTTGTTTATGGCTGGCGTTGTTCCTGGTGTTATTATGCTAATCGCACTTTGTATTACAGGGTATATCATTGCACGAAAAAGAGGGTATGAAAAGGCTGCTCCCGTGCCAAAATCACAAATTGGCAGTATTCTTTTACATGGAGTATTATCTCTAAGTCCAGCAGTAATTATATTAGGCGGGATTATGAGTGGAATTTTTACGGCAACAGAATCAGGGGCATTAGCTTGTCTGTATTCTTTTATTCTAGCATTTGTGATTTATAGAGAAGCACCTCTATCTAGTGTGTGGTCTATTTTAAAACGTACTTTGAAAACGGTTTCAATGGTGTTTTTCCTAATCGCTGCTTCTGCTGCATTTGGTTGGGTATTGGCATACTTACAAATTCCATCTATGATGACTAGCTTATTGCTAAGTATCTCTGATAATCCGCTTATTATCTTATTGATTATTAATATTTTATTACTTCTACTTGGGGCACCAATGGATATGGCACCAATGATCTTAATTATGACACCAATTCTTCTTCCGGTTGTCACAAGCTTTGGGATGGATCCGGTACACTTCGGTATTGTGCTAATATTAAATGCTGGAATAGGCTTATTGACACCTCCTGTAGGGACTGTTTTATTCGTCGGTTGTGCCATAGGAAAAATCTCCATTGCACAAGGCACGAAAGCGATGATGCCGTTTTTCTATGCATTACTAGTAGTATTGTTAATTATCACCTATATACCTGAGGTAGTAATGTGGCTGCCAAATTTGATGGCCGACTAACTTAGGGTGGGGAGAAATTATAAAAAATTATTTAAGGGGGTTTGCAGTAGTGAAGAACAAAAAATGGATAGGATTATTAACAGCTGTGCTTTTGATCTCCATCATTCTAGCAGCATGTGGGAAAAAGGAAGAGGTTGCAGTAGAAAAGGATGAAGGTACTAAATCAGAAGGACCTAAAATTACTTTGCGTTTAGCAGATAACCAACCAGCCGATTACCCAACAGTTATTGGTGATCAAAAGTTTGCCGAGTTAGTTAGTGAAAAATCAGATGGCCGGATTACGATCGAAGTTTTTCCGTCTGGACAACTGGGGGATGAAAAATCCGTACTAGAACAGGTACAACTTGGAGCTATTGACTTTGCTAGGATCAATGCTAGCCCACTTGCAGAATTTAATGATGATTTCACCGTTTTCTCCGTACCTTATTTATTTAGCAGTGATGAACATTTATGGAATTTCCTAAATGGGGAAAAAGGTACAGATTTGTTAGATGGTCTTCAAGCAGCGAAAATGCAAGGCCTTGCATACTACGATTCTGGTTCTCGTAGTTTTTACTCTACTAAGCCTTTAACAAGTATGGAAGATTTAAAAGGGCAAAAGATTCGCGTTCAGCAAAGCGAAATTAATATCAAATTAATGGAAGCATTAGGAGCGAGTGCTACGCCAATGCCGTATGGAGAAGTATTCTCTGGTCTTCAGACTGGTATCATCGATGGAGCAGAAAACAATCTTCCGAGCTTTGACTCATCCAACCATTATCAAGAAGCAAAATATTTAATAATGGATCACCATACTAGAGTACCAGAAGTATTGTTAATGAGTAAGACGGCATGGGAAAAGCTATCAGATGAAGACAAAGAGTTAATCAAACAAGCTGCATTGGAATCAGTGGATACGCAAAGACAAGCTTGGGCTGATTATGAAGAAAAATCTTTAAAGACATTAAATGATGCAGGAGTAACTATTACAGAAGTGGAAGATATAACTCCTTGGCAAGAGGCAGTTAAACCTATTGTTGATGGCTTTTCTAAAGAATATCCAGAGCTAGTTGAAGCGATCAATTCAGCAAACCCTTAATAATTTGAAGCATATTTGTGCTAGGTAGGAGCATTTTTCCCTACCTAGTAGAAGGAATATTTACTAGGCAGTTCTTTTCCATTAAGATTAAGGGAGATATTATACACCGGCAATACTTATTGGAAAGGAACTATGATGAAGAAGACATGGATTAATATTTCAGAATTTTTAAAACGATATATTCTATTTGAAAACCAGACACTTATGGTAAAATTTTGTGTCTTTTCTAGTGTGCTAGTTATATTACCTGTACTTTCTGTTGGTTTTATCACTTACACCTATTCCTCTTATGAACTAGAAGAAGAGTTCAAGCAATCCAGTCAGAAAATAATAGAACAGGTAGAATTACATGTGGAATACTATTTGCAAGATTTTGAAATAGCGAGCTTAAAAATTATTAACTCCCCTGAGATGGGAAGTTTATTGAGATTAGAAACAAATGGAAGTGAATACGATCCTAAACTTACGGAGCAAGCATATAAAGTTCTTAAGAATTCAGAATATTCCAGAAGTGATATTTCTAATATTACTGTTTCATTAGATAACGGCATTGTTATTGACTCGTTGCGAGAGCGAAATTACTATCCTGCTACCAATATTAAAGAGGAATATTGGTATTCTTCGGTTCCAAAAAACGGAATGGTTTTACTTGTGAGTAGGACTTTGAAATTGAAAGACAAGGAGCTTCCGGTAATTTCTCTAGTTAGGCGGTTATATAACCCGCATACACTGAAGCCCGTTGGTATGCTTATTATTGATATCAATTTTAAAAGAATTGAAGAGATATCTAAAATGGTGACCTTTGATAAGAATGGCTATTTTTTTATATTGGATGCAAATGGACATTATGTGTACCATCCTGATTATAAAAAACTTGGAAATAAGGTGGAGTTTAAGCAGTTAGATCATCTTGAAAGTGAACAAAGCGGATCCGTGCTCATCGATAACAATCGTAAGGAGTTTGTTTCCTATTCTTTTTCTCGTAATATCGGCTGGAGCTTTTTTACAGCCGCACCATACGAGGATTTGCAGGTCGGTATCCAACAAATAAGAACTGCAATAATATGGACCATCTTTATATCTTTAGTGTTTGCTTACTTAGTAGGTTTTTATAGCATTTCTAAAAGTATTGTTCGTCCTATTCACCGACTTCGTTCTTTTATGAAAGAAGTCGAAATTGGTCACTTGAACGGAAAAGTTAAGGTGGAGTCCAATGATGAAATCGGACAATTGACAGCTGGGTTTAATAAAACTGTGGAGAGACTCTCCAATTTACTGGAAGAAGTATATGTTTCAAAGTTGAAGGAAGCTGAAATGACGCTTAACAAAACAGAAACTGAGTTGAAAATGCTGCAATCGCAAATTAACCCTCATTTTTTATACAATTCTCTGGAAACAATTAGAGGAATGGCATTGGAAGAGGGGAGAGAGAGTATCGCTCACATTTCATCTTCTCTTGGGAAGCTTTTACGTTATAACCTTAGAAATAGTAAACCAACTGTTAGTTTACGAGAAGAGATCAAGTTTTGTGAGATGTATTTACAGATTCAGATGTTTCGCTTCGAGGATCGTTTTGACTATTTATTTGATATACCAGATTACTTAATGGAAAAGGAAGTTGTAAAATTTTCTCTCCAACCAATTGTGGAAAATTGTTTTATGCACAGTATTGGAGAGAACGCTAAGAAGATAAAAATTTCGATAACTGCACAACTTTTATCTGACTCTTTGTTTGTCATTCGAATTACCGATACAGGGGTAGGGATAAAGGAAGAAGTATTAAAAGGATTAACGGAGAAATTAAGCAAGAATTCCACTAACTTAGGCGGACAGCATATTGGGATTATGAATGTTCATCAGAGAATTCGTTATGTGTTTGGAGCAGCATACGGAATAACAATCACTAGCAAGAGAGGTGTAGAGACTGAGGTTAGTATTCATTTGCCGATTGTAGACGTTAAGGAAGTGAAGGAAAAATGAAAAAAGTTTTACTAGTGGACGATGAGAAATGGGTAAGGAAAGCGCTAATGTGGTCGATCAGACAGCTGAACTTATCCTTACAAATTGTTCATGAATGTGCAAATGGGTTAGAGGCGCTTGACTGGATTAAACAGAACGAGGTCGATTTGGTGTTAACGGATATACGTATGCCCGTTATGGACGGTATTTCTTTAGTGAAGGAGCTTAACGAATTAGAGAGAGACTTAGATTGTATCGTGATTAGTGTTCATGATGAGTTTCAAATAGTTCAACAAGCTATCCGGAGCGGGGTAATGGATTACCTTCTTAAGCCAATTGAGGAAGAAGACTTAAAAACTTGCTTGGAAAAGTGGCTTAATAAACGAAAAGGAATGGCAGAAGAAAGTAAAGTACCTACCAGTTATGATGAAACAATTCCTACTACTACAATAGATCAAGTATTGGCTTATATTGAAAAAACGCCATTAAAACAAGTAACGCTAACCGACGCTGCAAAAAGTGTGCACTTGAATCCAAGCTACCTTAGTCAACTATTTAAACAGCAGCTTAATATGAAATTTGTGGATTATTTAACCGAACTTCGCATTCAAGAGGGGAAACGTTTATTGCTGAACACTTCGTTAAAGATGGCCGAAATCGCCGAAAGAGTGGGTTACTCGGAAGTGGCATACTTCAGCAATAACTTCAAAAAAATGACGGGATATTCTCCATCTGAATTTCGTAAATCTACAAAACCCCAAAAAATTTACGAGTAAACATACGTTAAATTTTCGAGAAGAGCAGGTGAAGAACTTGAAAAAATTTATGGATGAAACCTTTTTATTATCAACCGATACGGCAACAACTTTGTACAATACCTTTGCAAAGGATTTGCCGATTATCGATTATCACTGCCATTTAAGCCCAAAGGAAATCTATGAAAATAAAACATTTCAAAACATTACAGAAGCGTGGCTATATGGTGATCATTATAAATGGAGAGCGATGAGAGCTAACGGAGTGGATGAAGCGTTCATCACCGGGGATGCAACGGATTATGAAAAGTTTTTGGCATGGTCCAAAACTGTTCCGATGACTATTGGGAATCCCTTATATAATTGGACTCACTTAGAGCTTCAACGTTTTTTCGATGTATATGACCTATTAAATGAAGAAACTTCGCCAATTATTTGGGAGAAAGTTAATAATAAGCTTACTAGCGGAGGCTTTGGAGCAAGAGATTTAATGAAGATGTCAAAGGTTGAAGTAGTTTGTACAACAGATGATCCAATCGATACTTTGGAATACCATAAGAAATTAAAAGATGAATCCGATTTTGAGGTAAAGGTGCTCCCGAGCTTTCGACCGGATAAAGGATTAGAAATTAATTTAGCTAGCTATTCGGAATGGGTTCAGAAACTAGGAGAGGTGTCGAAAGTACAAATTTCTAGCTATGATGACTTCCTAAATGCATTACAGACTAGAGTGGAGTATTTTCATTCAAATGGCTGTCGTGTTTCGGATCATGGGATAAATACATTGATGTATGAAGAAACTACGAAAAATGAAGCGGCAAGTATTTTTTCAAAAGCATTAGCAGGAGAGAAAGTATCAACAGAGGAAGTAAGAAAATATAAATCTTACACCTTATCTTTTTTAGGCAAACAATATGCGAAATTCGGTTGGGCAATGCAATTTCATATGCAAGTATTGAGAAATACGAATACAAAAATGTATAAACAATTAGGACCTGATACTGGATTCGACAGTATCAATGATGGGCAGATAGCGGAACCTTTAAGCAAACTGCTAGACGGTTTGGCAAGAGAAGATGCGCTTCCAAAAACGATATTATATTCATTAAATCCAAAAGACAATTATGTGATTGGTAGTTTAATTGGTAATTTTCAAGGAGAACAGCCGGGAAAAATCCAATTTGGAACTGCCTGGTGGTTTAATGATCAAAAAGATGGCATGCTCGAACAAATGAAAGCGCTAGCAAATCTAGGTCTATTCAGTCGTTTTATCGGAATGCTGACGGATTCAAGAAGTTTTCTTTCCTACACAAGGCATGAGTATTTTAGAAGATTAGTATGTGAATTGATCGGTGGGTGGGTAGAAAACGGAGAAGTGCCAAATGATATAGACATGTTGGGAAGCATTGTTCAAGGGGTTTGCTATCAAAATGCAAAAGAGTATTTTGACTTTTGATGAATAAAAGATATTGTTTGCAAACATTTAGTTAAGAAAAGGGAGGAAAAGTATGGGCTCAATTTTCAGAAGTCTAAAGAAAAGCAAAAAATCTAAAAAGGCAATAACTGGTGTCCTTGCATTATCTCTTATTACATCAATCGGTATTCCACAAGTAGCGGCAAATGAAAACTTAGGGTATGTAGATCCAAGCACGAGTAAAAACCCTGGGCAGTCAGGGACCAACGTGGAGACATATCGTGTGTTAGCTAACAGTGTAAACGGTCAACCAGAAATCGAAGCAGCGAAAAAAGGCGTTCTTACAATTGAGAAGAAACAGTTTAAAGACTTAAATGGTAACAAGAAATTAGACTTGTATGAGGATTGGAGAAAACCTGTGCATCAGCGGGTAGCTGATCTAGTATCCAAGATGACACTTGCTGAAAAAGCAGGGTTAATGCTCATCAACACACATACTCCAATTGCAGATCCTAAGGACGGAAAGTATGTTAAATCAGATGACCCACTAATTGTTGGAAAGAATATGCGATACGTCATCTTCCGTCAAACTCCTACTGTAGATGTAATCGCAAAATATACAAACCAGCTACAAGAATTAGGGGAATCTTCCAGATTAGGAATCCCAGTTGTAGTTACTTCAAACCCGAGAAATCATGCTTCCACGGACTATACAAATATTGCTGCAAGTGAAGGACAACATTCATTTTGGCCAGGGCCATTAGGGTTTGCAGCAGCTGGTGACACAAATGCAGTGAACGAGTTTTCAGAAATAGCGGCAAAAGAATGGAGAGCTGCAGGAATTCGTAAAGTTTACGGATATACTGCGGATATCGCTACCGATCCGCTTTGGGCGAGAATTGAAGATACATTTGGTGAAAATCCAATCGTAGCTTCCAATATGATTTATAACGTGATCAAAGGATTTCAAGGTGAAAAGCTTGGTACAGAAAGTGTTGCCATCACGGTAAAACATTTTCCAGGAGGCGGGGCACGTGATAACGGGTTAGATCCTCACTTTGTTGAAGGAAAATTTAATCCATATCCAACGGAAGGAAGTTTACTGAAGTATCATATTCCTCCGTTTGCTGCCGCTATAAAAGCCAATGTTTCGTCCATCATGCCTTATTACGCGTATCCGACTAATGATAGTGCTGATCAAGGATTAACATGGTACAGCAAAGACCAGCAATTTGAAGAAGTTGGCTTTGCTTTAAACGATTCGATTTTAAATGGTCTTTTACGTGGGAAGCTTGGCTTCAAAGGATATGTAAACTCTGATACGGGTGCTGTGGGAGAAAATGCTTGGGGGGCAGAGGATCTAACACCGGAACAAAAAGTTGCTAAAGCAATCAATGCCGGAACCGATATTATTTCGGGATCATCTGAACCACAGTTAATTATCGATGCGGTTAAAAAAGGCATACTATCGGAAAAAACAGTGAACGAATCGATTACATTATTGCTGACAGAAATGATGAACTTAGGTCTATTTGAAGACCCATATGTAGATGCACAGCATGCACTAGATGTCGTGGCAAATCCAAAAGCACAAGAACTAGCATATGAAGCACATCTTAAGTCACTAGTTCTTTTACGTAATGATCAAAATCTATTGCCTTTAGAGGATACAACATTAAAAGAGGTAAAACTGTATGTGGAGATGTTCCCTGGAGGTAAAGATGGAGCAGGAACAAAAGGATTAATAGACACAATTAAAAAGCATGATCCTTCTATTACAATTACAAATAAACTAGAAGAGGCTACACATGCCTATATCTATGTGAAACCTGTTCAATCGAACTGGGATAATAATCCACGTATTACAGTAGGTCCTGAAACGGGAATTACAAATGTCGATCGAATTGTTACTATACAAAAAACAGTTCCAACTATTACGGCAGTAAACATGACGAATCCATGGGTACTGGATGAAATAGAACCAAATGCGGCAGCATTAATCGGCACTTTTGGTACGAAAGCAGAAGCGATTATGGATGTGATCCGCGGTAAATTTAATCCAACCGGAAAACTTCCATTTGCACTACCAGCAAGTATGGAAGCAGTAAACAATGAAGTCGGAGATGTTCCAAGCTACGCACCGGAAGAAGACGCTTCCTATTCTTATGTAAATAAATCTGGTGATGCGTATAAGTATGGATTTGGTCTTTCTTATAATCATGGAAAAGCTAAAAAGAAATAAGGGATGTTAGAAAAATCGGCAGGAAGTGACAAATTAACTTCTTGCCGGTTTTATTATTTTCACTACAAATAGGGCAACATTGTTATATCTCAATTTTTTAAGCATTATATTGCATTTAAATTAGGGTAGTAGACATCTAAATATTTTATATAATAATTTTCTGTTTTTGGATGAAGGTAATTTTTGTTGAGTTTAGCCACAGTGATTTATATATAGACGAACGTATGTATGGTATAATGAGAGGGTAATAGATAGGTAACTCAAGGGTGGTTGGCTCACTCCCATAAGAAAGGGGGTGATGCCGGTGTCAGTATTCGAAGCATTGATGTTCGCAGTAGCATTTGCAACATTAGTCATAGTGATTCTGTCATTTAACCAAAAAAAATAACCCATCCTTGAGTTAGAGCTCAGATGGGTTAATCCTATCAACCAGCCAAAATCCCCTTGAGGGAACCGCTATTATAATTGACCGTTTGATGCTGTAACATCAGACGGTCTTTTTTATTTTATTCGAATCTTACTTCTAGTATACATGTGAAATATTGGCTTTTCAAGTGTTGACAATTATTCAAATTCAGCCCCTATGTGAGAATAAATTAGAAAATGATTCTAAATCGTCTTCAATTGATATGTATTATTAAATCTTAGAATAGTGTAGAATTATTTCTATTACAGGGACGATTTTTTCTGTTAGAAATACCGATGATACAACTTAGGAATGAAACTGCAAAAGTTATCTCAGATAAATAATAAGTTATTATTGAAAGGAATTATATTATTTTATGAATAGATTAGAAAATGACAAGGAAGCTACAAAATCCATATCCAAAGTTTGGCTTGTGCTTCTATTAGGTTCACTCACTGCATTCGGGCCATTATCGATGGATATGTATCTGCCGGCATTACCGATTGTTGCTGTTGACTTAGAAACGACTACATCTCTGGCACAATTAAGTATTACCGCTTGTTTGTTAGGACTTGCAGTTGGTCAGCTCATATTTGGCCCCTTAAGTGATATTCGGGGAAGACGTAGACCGCTTGTGTATACACTTATTGTTTACGTAATTGCCTCTGTACTATGTGCCCTTAGTACGCATATTTGGGTCTTTATTGTTTTGCGTTTTGTGCAAGGGGTGACAGGCGCGGCAGGAATCGTTATTGCCCGTGCCTCAGCTCGAGATTTGTATTCGGGTAAAGATTTAACGAAATTTATCGCATTGCTAGCACTTGTAAATGGTGCTGCACCAATTCTAGCACCGATTGCCGGTGGGATAGTATTAAACTTTACCTCATGGAATGCTGTGTTTATTATTTTAGGAATTATAGGGTTGGTTATGTTTTTAGGTGTACTGCTTTTTCTACCGGAGACATTACCTAGAGAAAAGAGATCGGAAGGTAGTATGTTGGCGGTTGTTAAGACATTTCGGATTTTATGGAAGGATCGTCTCTTTATGGGGATTGCATGTACACAAGCACTTATTATGGCGAGTATGTTTGCGTATATCGCAGGGTCACCGTTTGTCTTGCAAAACATCTACAATGTAACTCCGCAACAATTTTCTATGTTGTTTGCATTGAACGGAATTGGGATTATAATCGCAGCGCAAGTAACGGGAAGACTATCAAACACCATCGGGGAAGTAAGATTACTTTTCAGTGGCGTCCTTTTATCATTTATAGGCAGTCTTTTGCTATTGGTAGTGATAATTTATAAATTGCCTTTGTTCTTTATGGCTCTTGCTTTATTCTTAGTCGTATCCAGTGTGGGTATGGTTTCGACTTCTGCATTTTCACTAGGGATGCAAAGACAGGGTAAATCGGCAGGTAGTGCTTCGGCGTTCCTTGGTTTACTTCCTTTCATCGGTGGAGCGACTGTTTCTCCGCTCGTTGGAATAGCAGGTGATCAAACAGCTTGGCCGATGGGTATGATTATTGTTTGTTGTAGTGGTATTGCCTTGGTGATTTTTATTTTATTTGTGAGAAAAGAGAATTAAATGTGAAAAGAGAATCCTACTAAAAAGCCGACAAGTTAACTTTTTAGTAGGATTTTGTGTCGATTAATGAATAATATAATAGTATTATTTTTTAATTGTGTTAACCTATTAACTGATGAATAATATTACGAAATAAACGTTTTCTTAGAAATGGAGATTATGATAATGGTTACCACAGAGTTTCGTATGGAAAAAGATTTTTTAGGGGAAAAAGAAATTCCGAAAGATGCTTATTATGGTGTTCAAACTATGAGAGCAGTCGAAAACTTTCCGATTACGGGATATCGAATTCACCCAGAACTTATAAAATCTTTAGGTATTGTGAAAAAAGCTGCAGCATTAGCAAATATGGAAGTTGGTATGTTGGAGAAGGAAATTGGACAATCGATTATTCAAGCGTGTGATGAAGTCATTGCTGGAAAATGGAATGGCCAATTTATAGTCGATCCTATTCAAGGTGGCGCTGGAACATCTATTAATATGAATGCAAACGAAGTCATAGCTAATCGTGCGCTTGAGTTAATGGGAGAAGAAAAAGGGAATTATATACTCATTAGCCCAAATAGTCATATTAATATGTCTCAATCTACAAATGATGCCTTTCCAACGGCTACACATATTGCAGTGTTGTGCTTAATGGATCAATTACTCGAAGCTACTAAGACAATGCAAAAAGCATTTGTTTCCAAAGCAAAAGAATTTGAAGGTATTATTAAAATGGGGCGTACTCATCTTCAAGATGCGGTGCCAATCTTACTGAGTCAAGAATTTGAATCATATAGTCGTGTTATTTCACGTGACATTGATCGTATTTCACTTTCCAGACAACACTTATATGACATCAATATGGGTGCAACTGCCGTTGGTACAGGATTAAATGCGGATCCCTTATATATCGAATTAGTCGTACGAAATCTTAGTGAAATTAGTGGCTTACCATTAAAATGTGCCGAACATTTAGTGGACGCTACTCAAAATACAGATTGTTATACCGAAGTATCTGCAAATTTAAAAGTTTGTATGATTAATATGTCAAAAATCGCAAATGACTTACGCTTAATGGCTTCTGGACCGCGTGATGGTTTATTTGAAATCCAATTACCTGCTCGTCAACCAGGGTCATCGATCATGCCTGGAAAAGTAAATCCGGTAATGGCGGAAGTCGTGAACCAAGTAGCTTTCCAAGTTATGGGGAATGATTTAACTATTTCGGCAGCTTCTGAAGCTGGCCAATTTGAACTAAATGTCATGGAACCGGTTTTATTTTATAATTTAATCCAATCCATTTCGATCATGAATAATGTATTTACAACATTTACTGAAAAATGTTTAGTAGGCATTACGGCGAATAAAGAACGATTAAGAGAATACGTTGAAAAAAGTGTAGGAATTATCACTGCAGTAAATCCTCATATCGGATACGAACTTGCAGCTCAAATTGCAAAAGAAGCTATCGCTACCGGAGCTTCTGTACGTGAACTGTGTTTACAATCCGGCGTTTTAACAGCAGAACAATTAGATATAATATTAGATCCATTTGAAATGACCCATCCTGGTATCGCCGGTGGTAGAGCTCTTGTAAAGAGTTAAATATAAAAATCCTATTCAATAATTTTTCTTGAATAGGATTTTTTTATTTGTTTATATTAAGGAACTCGGTATGGAAATGGTTGCGCTTCTATTATTCATCAGTTCAACTGCTTCTTCTTCGGTATCTACTTCTAAAATAACGACATTGTTAAGATGATGACTAGCCTCAGGATCTACAGTTTACTTCTATTATATATATCCTGTTTAATAATTAAGTAATTCTTTATCTCGAAATTTAAATAAAATAGATTTGCTCTGATTTCAAACTCTTCCCTTGTCTTCGGTAATTCTGTTTCACGAATTGATTCTTCGTATTCCTCTAATAGCTCTAACGCGATGGTGGTATCTCCTGAATCCACATGTTCACTGATGTACTGAAAGATATTCGCAAGCATTCCTTTTTGTTTGACATCTAACTCTGATGAGGAAACAATGCTTAAGGTGTCGACCATCTGTTTTAGGATTTCCAGTTGATCCTCTCGCATTTCGAGATAGTAATAATCTTTGTTTTCTTTTCTTAACAGATGGTTTTCTACATCTTGAATAGTAATATTTTTAGCTTGATTAAGAATATTTTCTACTTCGACTAACTCTTTTCTGTCCCACTTTTGCTCATTATCTTTTAAAAGAATAGAGAATTGGTACAGAATAACGCTGAATTTATTTTCGATTTCCGTTTTATATTTTTCAATTTCTTTCTTAAAGCTTGGCATAATACTGTTTACAAGTACGGCGATTCCTATACCAATGAAAATTATATAGAGTTCATTCAATAAGTTTTCTAGGTTGGCTTCCCTTACTGTATAAATATGTAAAATGATAACTATGCTTGTAACTAAACCTTCCTGAATACGTACCTTCATAAGGATTGGGACAAACAATAGGATAAATAGAGTTAAGACAATGGGGTGATATCCTAATACTTCAAAAAATATGGAACCAAGAATTAACGATAACAAAGATGCGAAAAACTTTTTCTGGATAGAATGTAATGTCTTTCTCTTTGTCTTCTCAATACACATGATAACGATTATGGCGGCAAATGATCCAAACTCCAAGTCGAATAAACTCGTAAGCCAAATTGCTAACCCTGCTCCTATTGCCGTTTTAATTGTCCGATATCCCATTCCTATCATATGCATCATCCTATTTTTTCTATATTTTATTATTACCAGTAGATATTAATTCTAACAGAAATTCATGGGAAGTTGGAAGTAATGGGTCAGGTAGTAAAAATGCTCCTCTTTTTGCCTTCGTCAGCTTCTCCATTATTAAAACGAATAAGACTCCGCGATTCACTTAATAAGAGAATAAAAGATATGATTGTGGAAGACATTTCGGAAAATATAGATTATAAATTCTGTCCAAATTTAATGTTATATTAAGAAAAAAATATTTTATATGATAGAGGAGCGGTTATGAAAAAGAAATGGATTCTACGCTGGTCTTTTTTTATTTTTGGATTGATAGTGTTAGCATTTGGCATCTCTTTAACAATTGAAGGAAAGTATTTAGGGATTGGACCATGGGATGTTTTTCATTATGGTCTATTCAGTAAATTTGGCTTTACTATTGGAACTTGGTCGATAATAAGTGGATTTTTACTTTTGATAATCAGTTCGATTTTCAATAAGGCATGGCCAAAAATAGGGGCTTTTCTGAATATGTTGTTTCTAGGGTTATTTATTGATCTTTTTAATTTTATTTTACCTAGCATTGATAGTTTAGCAGGAGCAACAATTGCCTTTATCATAGGTGTTGTTCTGATTGGATATGGTATCGGATTATATGTTTCTGCTGATTTTGGAGAAGGTCCTAGAGACAGCTTTATGTTTTTAATCATTGAAAGAACGGGTTGGAGTATTCCGTTAGTTAGAAATGGAATGGAAATACTCGTTTTTCTGCTTGGTTGGATGTTAGGCGGGCCTGTTGGAATAGGAACAGTGATAATTGCATTTGGATTAGGTCCAATTTTAGGATTCTCTATTCCTCAATGTAAAAAACTGATGGCATATTTTCTTGGTGAAAAGGATCGACTGTTAACGCATATGTAGACAACTAAAAATAAATAAAATCGATGTATAGGGATCCCATCATGGGGTCCCTTTCACTTTCACATTAATCAAATGTGTATGATAGGTGTAATACAAAGAGTGTCAGGCGCCATTAAAGGTGCCTGACACTCTTTTGTTTAATCCGGGAGTAATTGGGTATTTACCATATATAAGTTAGCTACTTAGTTAGCAATAGTATTGTAGAAATAAATAAGAGTGAAAGGGATTGATAGCCAGCATGTGGTTAAATAAAAAGTTAATATTGGTTTTTGGTTTGATCGTGGTCTGCTTTTTATCAGCTTGTGCTGAGAAGGAGAAGCTTGCCGATGGATCCAAACTAATACATAATGATCAATTTGTTTTTGCTGCTTCTGGGGAGTTTAAGCCATTTAGTTATATGAATGATGATCTCACCATGTCAGGCTTTGATGTGGAAGTTGGCGAAGCCATTGCAAAAGAAATGGGTCTTAAGCCGGTTCAGAAGCGAATTAAATTTAAAGGGATTGTAGAAGGGGTAAAAACAGGACGTGCGGATGCGGCTGTTGCTAGCCACACGATTAATCCGCAGCGGAGCAAACATGTTTCCTTCACGACTCCTTACTATTATTCGGGACCACAAATTTTCACCAGACCGGATAGTGATATTAAGACTGTAGAAGATTTAGCAGGAAAAGAAGTAGCTGTAGCAAAAGGTTCGACTTATGCCGATACTGCGGCTAAGTATACAGACGATATAAAGACATATGACAGTGATATTACAGCTTTACAAGCGTTAAACACCGGACGTCACGATGCGGTAATTACAGATTTTGTTACCGGAAAAAATGCTGCAAAAGAAGGGTTTGAGATTAAAGGACAGCAGTTAATTGAGCGTAGTGAACAAGCGATCGTGCTGCCCCAGGATAACCCACAACTATTGAAGCGAATAAACGAAACGCTGGAGAAACTCCGAGAAAATGGAACACTAACTGAGATTAGCATTAAATATTTTGGTGAGGACATTACCAAAAAACCGGAATAATCCATCACTATGGAAAGAAAGGAAGTAGCTACATTGCCAAGTTTTTCACATTTTTTACAAACACTCATAGAAACCAAAAGTGTATTCCTAAAAGCTATG
This sequence comes from Psychrobacillus sp. NPDC093180, assembly GCF_044754065.1. Lineage (NCBI taxonomy): Bacteria > Bacillati > Bacillota > Bacilli > Caryophanales > Bacillaceae > Psychrobacillus > Psychrobacillus sp. NPDC093180. The sequence continues at coordinate 27,178 of NZ_JBIVOJ010000005.1, forward strand.
CTTTTAACAATAGAGCTGACGGTCGTTTCTATCTTAATCGGGATCGTTATCGGACTTTTCTTTGCTTTATTAAAGATCTCTAAAATAAAAGTCTTAGAATTCATTTCAGATGCATATGTCTATTTAGTCCGTGGGACACCTCTGATTGTTCAAATATTTATCCTTTACTTCGGAATTAGTGGGATTTTCCTTCTCCCTGATTTCTGGGCCGCATCCTTAGCCTTGGCGTTACATAATGGAGCATATATTTCGGAAATCCTTCGAGGATCGATTCAGGCCGTCGACAAAGGACAGATGGAGGCAGGCCGCTCGTTGGGGATGACAAAAGTACTGACATTAAGAAGAATTATTCTTCCGCAGGCATTCCGCCGAGCGCTGCCGCCTTTAGGCAACCAATTTATCATCGGTTTAAAAGATTCTTCGTTAGCCGCATTTATCTCCATGAATGAGCTTTTCAATGTTGCGACAACACTAGGATCCAATAATTTTGACGAAATGACCTATTTACTCATTGTAGCAATCTACTATTTAGTACTAGTGGCGTTGTTGACATTCGTAGTGAACCGATTTGAATCGAAATTAGCAGTAAGTGACAGATAGGAGATGAAATCATTGGACACAAAAGAAATGATTAAAATAAATCAATTGAATAAATCATTTGGAGACTTGCATGTATTAAAAGGGATCGATATGACCGTTTATGAGAGCGATGTTGTTTGTTTAATTGGAGCGAGTGGCTCGGGGAAAAGTACGCTCCTTCGCTGTTTAAACTTTTTAGAAAAAAAGGATAACGGCGACATTATCATTAAAGGAAAAGAAGTCGACCCAAGTACCGATAACCTCAACAAGATTAGGGAAAAGGTTGGGATGGTGTTTCAGCACTTCAACTTATTCCCCCACAAAACTGTTTTGGAAAATATTATTGAAGCTCCTATCATGGTAAAGGGTGTCAATAAAGAGGAGGCTATCTCCAAAGCAAAACAATTACTGACTAAAGTAGGCTTGGAGGATAAGCTAGATGTTTATCCTAATAAACTATCCGGTGGGCAAAAGCAACGGGTGGCGATTGCTAGAGCACTTGCGATGGAGCCTGAAATTATGCTATTTGATGAGCCAACATCGGCACTCGATCCCGAGCTTGTGGGAGAGGTTTTAGCAACCATGAAAGAATTGGCTGAAGAAGGAATGACAATGGTTGTTGTTACCCATGAAATGGATTTTGCTAAAGAAGTAGCAGATTGGATTGTATATATGCACGATGGAAAAATTGTGGAACGCGGCAACCCCGAGCAATTTTTCAGCAATCCGAAAGAAGAGCGAACACAGGAGTTTTTAAAGATTACCGTTTTGAAATAAATGTATGAGGTCCTGCCTATAGGTTTAGGCAGGACCTCGTGTTTTGATTAATTTATGCCTGCACAATCGTGACTTTTTTCAGTGTGGATATGTCCTTACAATGTGTTGGGAATAGTATGCGTCAGAACGTATGTGTGGTATAGTGAGAGGATAATAGATAGGTAACTCAAGGGTGGTTGGCTCACTCCTGTAAGAAAGGGGGTGGTGCCGGTGTCAGTATTCGAAGCATTGGTGTTCGCAATAGCTTTGCAACATTAGTCGTGGTGATTCTGTCATTTAACCAAAAAAAATAACCCATCCTTGAGTTAGCGCTCAGATGGGTTAATCCTATCAACCAGCCAATCCCCTTGAGGGAACCGCTATTATAATTGACCGTTTGATGCTGTAACATCAAGCAGTCTTTTTTATTTATTCAAATCTTACTTTTAGTATACAAGTGAAATATTGATTTTTCAAATGCTTACAACTATTTCAACTCAGTGCTAGAAACAACCCGGACTCCATTCTAATAGTTTTGAATTTTGCCTAATGCACGAAAGCATTACTAAGGTGGAAAGGAATTCCTATAACAATGACGAATACTTATAATTAGAAAGGAGAAAAAGACGGCAGGGAACAAAAGGTATCTTTCTACCTAAGACAAATTAGACTTTATGGATAGAATAAGGTCCTTTTTATGCCTTTCCAGTAACTTGTGGAATAAAATTTTCATTTGCCAGGCTGGTAAATACAACTTCTCATGTTCTATCTAAAGAAGATGAATAGGTAGAATGGCTCTTTTCGGCTGATGAGATGATAGGTGGAATATTCTATGAAAATTATCAAGGTGGCTCTGGATTAATGTCTGGTGTTGTTTTTAAAAACCTGCAGATGCATCAGTGGGCTAAATTCGTTAATAATTCAAGCAATGATACTGGTAACTAGTAAAAGTATTTAAACCTCCATGTGTTATGACTCTTTAAGCCATAACAAATGGTTATAGTATGTAATAAAACAATTGCATTGTTTAAAATAATGAAAATACAATACAATTGTTATTAAGCTTAAATCTTAGTTTTGAAGTTTTTAAATTAGTTGGTTTCAATGATTCTAGTTAAGGGGGTAGAGAAGTGATTAAGAAGAGAGTGCTCATGTTGGATAAAGTTTCAGAAAAGATGGAAGTATTATGTCGCAAATACTTAAGTAAGGATGCTGAAATATTCTTTTGTAATAACGACATTAGTCGAGAAAATCATCTCACTTCTTCAGAAGTATTGGTGACGTTTACAAACGGGGTTTCGGCCTCGTGGATTAGGAAAGCTGAAAAATGTGTCTTTATCCAAAAGCTGGGCGCTGGTGTAAATAATATTGATATTGAGGAAGCAAGCCAAAAAAAAATCATGGTTGCCAATACAACTGGATTAAATGCAACATCGGTTGCTGAGCATTCAGTAATGTTGATGGTCTCATCTTTAAAACATTTAGTGACCGCCCATAATAATATTGTTAATGACGACAGGTGGCTTAAAACTGACTTAAGAGATCAGTCGTATGAGTTATCATATAAAAAAGTAGGTTTAATTGGTTTTGGAAATATAGGAAAAGAAGTTAGAAGATTATTAAAAGGTTATGAATGTAAGGTGTTTTATTTTGACGCTATTCGCCTATCAGAAGAAATGGAAAATAAACTGGATATAACTTATATGGAACTTGAACAACTGATTCAGGAATCCGATGTAGTTTCTCTTCATGTCCCATTAACGAACGATACACATCATTTAATAAATGAAGAGCGCTTGAGAAGAATGAAGAAAACTGCTGTAATTGTCAACACTTGCCGTGGTGGTGTAATAGATGAAACTGCTCTTTACGAAGTATTAAAATCAGGTCATCTTACAGGAGCAGGTTTAGATGTGTTTGAAACAGAACCAATAACTAAAAGAAATAAGCTTGCAAATTTACCAAATGTAATCATGACACCTCATATCGGCGGTGGAACTAATGAGGCTATGGAAGCAGTTTTGAAAAGTGCTTTCGAAAATATTAACAGCATATTAACAACCGGAAAGGTTGCAAATATTAATTCAGTTGTCAATCTCAAAGAAATGCAAAGTTATTTAGCATAAATATTTTACAATTAAATGATATTGACTTCTATTTTCGCCCATTAGAAAAGTAATTTTGTAAGCGTTCACAAAGCATCCACAATAGTGTAGTTGATGAATTTTATAGATAACTATGCACCTTTTTAAGTCTGAATATTCAAATTAATAAAAAGGAGTGTTAGAGATGAAAAGAAAACGTGTGTTATTTTCACTAATTGGGTCATTGTTCCTGACCAGCTTACTTACAGCATGTAGTCAAGAAGAACAAAAAGTTGAGGCAAAGTTAAGTAGTGATTATCCTAACAAAACGATTACTATGATAGTGCCATTCGCAGCTGGTGGTTCAGGTGATATTATGTCACGAGAAGTTGCAAGGATATCTGAAGAATTTTTTGGACAGAAAGTTGTTATTGAGAACAAAGAAGGCGGAAGTGGAGCGATCGCACTTAATGACGCTATTAATAGGAAAGCAGATGGGTATACAATTCTTAATCATTCTTCTACTTTACCCTTAACAATGGCGTCAGGGCAAATTCCATTTAAACCGGAAGATATTGAACCACTTGCAACAATGGTATCCAACTATCAAATACTTGCAGTACCAGTAGACAGCGCTTTTAAAACTTATGAGGATTTCGTAGCATTTGCGAAAGAAAATCCGAGGAAATTGAATATTGCGTCTTCTCAAACTAATGGGACTAACCATTTACTAGCATTGAAATTAATGAGTGAATCTGAAATAGATTTTAACTATGTTGGTTATGACGGTGGAGGTGAGGCTTTAGTAAGGATTCTTGGAGGGAACGCTGATGCAATTGTGGCTTCAGGAGAAGTTGTTCAGCAACAAGTAGAATCGGGTGAACTTCGTCTTTTGGGTGTTAGCAGTTCGGAACGTGTTCCTCTTCATCCCGATGTTCCGACTTTTAAGGAAATGGGCTTAACGAGTATTGATGATGAATTAATCTGGCGAGGTTATTTTGTGAAGCCAGGTACGCCTCCTCAAATAAAAGAGAAAATAATTGAAGTATTAAAGAAAGTAAGCGAAACTCCTGAATTTAAAGATTATGCAACTAAAACCAACCAAGATATCTATTTTAAATCTGGAGAGGAACTTGAAACAATCATAAACGATTATTATGAAGATGGTCAAAAATTATTGGGAGATTCTAAATGAAAAAATAAAATTCCCCCCAAATAAAAGGGGGGGAATCTAATCACTCTATGTTTTACTTTTTCAAGATTGGAGGATAAAAAATGAGTTATAAAATTGCGACTTATATAACATTGTTTCTTATAGTTATTTTAGCAGTAGTGTTTTTTTTCACTGCTATGGAATTTTCATCACTTCAACCGAATGAGCCGATTAATCCTGCAACATTTCCTCAAATAATAAGTGTTTTATTAATAATAATGAGCATCATTAGCTTTTTCACTACTCTAAGACAAAAAGATATAAAAGTGGAGTTAGTCAACTTCAGATATATAGTTTATACGATAATTGGACTTTTTTTGTTTGTTATATTGTGGGAACTGCTAGGCTATTTTTATATACTTATGCTTATTCTTTTTGCAATACTATTTTATATTTATGATGATAGTAAACAAGTTAAAAGAAAGTTATTAAGTTCAATTATACTAGCAGGAATTGTATCTACAATTATTTACTTATTATTTGCTGATCTATTAGGCGTTATATTTTAGGTGGTAGGGAGAGGACAATATGGATATATTCGGATTTGATATTAGTGCTCTTTTCTCATGGGGGGCATTGTTAGCTATTATTCTAGGAACTATATATGGTCTTTTTATTGGGGCATTGCCAGGACTCGGTGCAACGGTAGGTATTGCATTGATACTTCCCTTCACATACACGATGGAACCATTATCCGCTATTTTGTTACTGGTGGCAGTTTATCAAGCTTGTGAATATGGGGGATCAATTACATCTATTGTATTAGGTATTCCCGGAAATCCTGCAGCAACTGCAACGATTCTAGACGGATTGCCTATGGCAAGAGCCGGTAAACCAGGAAAGGCATTGGGGTACTCATTATATGCTTCAACATTCGGGGGACTGGTTGGAGCAATAATGTTAATGACGCTTACAATTCCATTAGCTAGTATCGCAATTAAATTTGGTGATCCAGAGTTTTTCTTACTTGGGACATTAGGAATTATTCTTGTTGCTGGTTTGAGCAGTAAAGATATACCGAAAAGTATTATCTCTGTTTTACTTGGACTATTACTTGGAACTATTGGACTTGATGGGTTTACGGGTTCGGCAAGATTTACATTTGGCAATCTTAACTTACTGGAAGGTATATCTATGGTTGCTTTACTTGTAGGAATATTCGCGGTTTCTGAAGTATTATTAATGATCGGAGAGTTGCATAAGCGCTATGTGACAGAAACCAAAAATCTTAAAACATCCCTAACTTGGAAAGAGTTTAAATATGTTGGTAAAAATACAATAACCGGTTCACTCATTGGTTCATTTGTAGGAGTACTTCCAGGTTTAGGTGCTGGTCCGGCTTCATGGTTTGCTTATACTCAAGCAAAAAGAACTTCAAAAAATCCACAAGATTATGGCAAAGGGGAACCGAATGGTATTGCAGCTCCAGAAGCTTCCAATAATGCAGCGGTGGGAGGGGCATTAGTTCCACTTTTAACTTTAGGTATTCCAGGTTCTCCGGCGACAGCGGTTATTTTGGGAGCATTCTTTATTCAGGGTATACAACCGGGACCTAAAGTGTTTTCTACTGATCCAGAACTAGTTTACGGAATATTTTGGGGTTTTCTAATTGCAACACTTGCGATGTATTTTTTTGGTAAATATACTACATCTCTATGGGCGAGAATGCTGATACTGCCTAATAAAAAACTTGTACCTATTATTCTGATTATTGCGTTAGTTGGTGTTTACGCTTCAGCTATGCATACATTTGATGTTTGGGTAGCAATAATTGCAGGCATCATTGCTTTCCTTCTAAACAAATTGGATTTCTCTTTACCATCGTTTATTTTAGCATTTATTTTAGGACCAATAATTGAGATAAGTCTACGTCGAACTTTATCATTATCCGATGGAAGCCTATCGATATTTTTCACAAGAGGATATAGTCTTGCTATATTAGGAATAATGGCTATTTTGATTATTACTATGATAATTGCTAATAAAAAACAGAAACAAATGGAGTTAAAAACTAATGATGTACAATAGATTATTTTTGAGAATAAAAGTATAAAGAATCAATCAGATTATAACAGGATATATATTCGTTGAATAATTTTAACTCATAACTGCATTTGTTTTGTATTTTAAGAAATTCCTAAGGTTTCATATTGGATAATAAATATTAATTATTATTGAGAGAGTAGGATTCTGAATGGAGAAAGAGTACTTGATAATAAACAACGACTATATATCCATAGGAACAAAGCTTCTTATGGAAGTAGGAGTACCTGAAGAGCACGCTGAAATTACTATGTTAAGTTTATTGGATGCAGATCAAAAAGGAGTTTACACTCACGGTTTTTTTCGGTTATCAACTTACCTAAAGCAAATAGCAAGAGGGAATATTAATCCTAAACCTGTTATCGAAATTAAACAAAAAGGTACGAATATACGTTTGGTTGATGGGAATGGCGGATTAGGGAGTGTCGTCAGTTATTATGCAATGAAAGAAGCAATTGAAATTAGTCGTGAAAGAGGAGTGGGAGTTGTTGGTGTAAAAGGAAGTAATCACTTCGGGACAGCAGCTTACTATGCAGAAATGGCAGCTGCCAAAGGAAAAATAGGAATTGTCATGACGAACGCATCCCCAGCAATCGCACCGACCGGGGGGAAAAAGGTTGTTTTAGGAAATAACCCATGGTCCATTTCAGTTTGTTCCAATTTAGGATATCCAATTACATTGGATATGGCAAATAGTATAGCAAGAGGGAAAATTCGTCTTAAAGCGCTAACGGGAGAATCGATTCCTGTTGGATGGGCTTTGAATCGTGAGGGAGAACCTACAACAAACGCGAAAGAAGCGTTAGAGGGGATTATATTACCTATAGGTGATCATAAAGGCTACGGTATTGCCTTAATGATTGATCTTTTAGCAGGAGTTCTTACAGGTGCTCAATTTGGCATTCAAAATCCTGGTGTGGAAGAAAATGGTAAGCGGAATAATGGCCATCTATTCATATCCCTAAATATTGAGGCGTTTATGAGTATGGACGAGTTTAATAAAAGAACCGATGAGTTGATTGAAATGATTAGATCTGTTCCTAAAATCGATGAAAATAAAAGTATATTTTTACCCGGAGAAATAGAGTGGGAAAATAAACTCAGTCAAAAAAAAGGCACAACAAAAATACCAGAAAGAATTATTAAACAGATCGAGTTATTGTGCAAGGAAAGGAAAGTTTTATTTCCTATATTACAAGAGGTCAACTGAAATAAGGTATAAATTTGTGAAAATTCAATGGTTTTCATGAAGGTAGGTCTATTATGAAGCAATTGATTTTCTACTATCTATCTAACGTTTTTATTTTACTGCCTGTAGCAGCAGTACGTCCAATGATGTCCTTATTTGCAATCGAATTGGGTGCTTCAATGATAGAAATAGGAATCCTTACTGCTTGTTATTCACTCACGCCTTTATTTCTTGCAGTACCTGCTGGAAGATTCATTGATCAATTTGGAGAAAAAATACCATTACTTATTGGTTCATTAGGTATAACTTTTGCCTTAATCATACCCTTTTTTCTCCCACATTTACCATTCCTATTTTTATCGATATTGTTATTGGGAGGATCGCAATTTTTGGCATTTATTTCAATACAGAATGGAGTGATAAAAACAACGTTTATTGAAAAGAGAAATCAAGCGATAGCGATGGTCAGCTTATTTGGATCGGTTGGATTAATGCTTGGACCATTAATAGGTGGTTACTCAACAGAACATTTAGGATTTCAAAATTCATTTTTGTTCTATTGTATATTTTCAATTTTACTATTATTTTTAGTTTTGTTTGTTAAATCTGTGAATCGTGAAAATGTACACAAAAAGAATCAAACAAAACAAAAAGTTAATGATTTATTATCTATTCCAGGTATAAAACGTAATATCATCATAAGTATGTTAATTTTAGCATCCTTAGATATTTTTTATGTATATTATCCATTGTTTGCAAGTTCCAAAGGTTTGACACCTTCAGAAATAGGATGGATATTATCAATCCAATCTTTTGCGAGTGTAATTACTCGACTATATTTATCCAAAGTTGTTGAGAGGTTGGGAATAATAAAAACAATATTTATCTTTATGTTTAGTGGAGCAATTGCATATAGTTTAATCCCATTATTTGATTTTTTTATATTTGTTGCTGTTATGGCAGGTATTGTGGGATTTGGATTAGGCATTGTTCAGCCTTTAACAATAATGATTGCATATAATTTAGCACCATCTAATCGTACAGCAGAAGTTCTTGGGATTAGGTTAGCTGCAAATCGGTTATCGCAAGTGGTAATTCCATTGGTATTTTCAGTGATGAGTATATCAATAGGAGTGGGATCTATATTTGTAATTCAAGGGATCATTTTAGGAATTGGAGCAATATTCGCCAAGGGTATTAAGATAGAAGATAAGAATGAAGAATTAATAGCAGTATCAAAAACTTGAATTAAGGACTAAAACTAATTATTGAGGTGAAACAATGACTTTTGAATTAAAAAGAAATTCTGTGAAAGAAGCATTAATTAAAGATATAACTTCATTCGGTATTTATATAGCCACTCCATCAACGACTATAGTGGAACTAGCCGGTTTGGCTGGTTTTGATTGGATACGTTTAGATTGGGCTCATGCTCCTTTAGATTTGATATTGATTGAGAACTTAATACGTGCAGCAGAATGTCAAGAGCTAACACCCTTTATTAGACTGGATTTGAATGAGCAAAAGATTTCAAGCGTTTTGGAAATGGGAATTATGGGTGTTATCGTGCCAGATATTGAAAATGCAGAATCAGCAAAAAAAGTTGTTGATGCAGTGAAATTTTCACCAATTGGAAAAAGAGGTATGTTTTCCGCCCCTCGGAAATCTGGGTATGGTTTGGTAGGAGGAAGGGAATTTAAAGAATGGTCTAATAAAGAAGTAATGGTGGGAATTCAAATAGAAAGTCTGGAAGGAATCAGAAACATAGAAGAAATATTAAACGTACCTGGAATCGATGTAATATTAAGCGGACGGGGTGACTTATCTAATGCACTTGGGGTAGCTGGGCAGAAGAACCATCCATTGGTATTAGAAGCTGAGGAGAAGATATTCCGTTTAGCAAAGACTAAAGGAATCGCCATTTCTCCTCAATTGGATCCAACGAATCCCAACTTCAGTCAAGATGTACTAGAGTGGAAAGAAAAAGGTGCAAGGGTTATTTCTTTTGGGCATGATCTCACAATTATTAGAAAATCATTCGAAAAAGTAGTATCAGAAGTTAAATAATATGTTTGGTTGCAATTGATGATAGCTGTATATGGGATTCCCAATATTCTTGACGTATAAAAGTCGTTACAAGAAAATCTTGAAAACTCCTATAATCTGAAAAAATTACTAAACTAATTCCCCTGAATCAATGGTTTCTTCCATGAATGTAATGAATTTTTTGACAGGTGTTAATTCTAGCTCTTTATCCCGATAAATTATCCAAGTATCGCGAACTAACATTTGACCATTGGAATTATGAATGTTTTCTAAATGCAGATCTTTACGTTTTCCTACGCAGTAGCGTGGTAATATTCCATAACCTAAGCCTTGTGAAATCATTTCTATACAAGTTTGACTATTGTCAACTTCCATTGCTACTACAGGTGGAGTATCATAAATTTCATTCCACCAATTATCTAACTGACGTTTAAATAATGTATCTGTTTTGTATTCAATTCTGGGATATTTGTTCAATGAGTTAATGTCGATTTTATCCTTTGAAATAATACAAATATTTTCAGTGTCAATATGTCTTTTTGGTCCGGCCCAATTGAATTCTCCTCTTGCTATTGCCACCTGTAGTTTTTTTTCCTGAAATAATGTCACTATTTCAGAACTATAACCTGTGGTTATGTGTGTCTTAATATTGGGGAATCTCGCGGAGAACAATTTGATGAGTAAAGGAAGATTATTGTACGAAAAGTTTATTGATACTCCAATTTTCAGATTCCCTTCTACTGTGTTGCTAGCCATATTGACTATAATATCTTTTGTTTTTTGCAGAGTACTGAGCATTTCACCTGCATACTTAACCAAGTATTCTCCTTCTAATGTAAATTGAATCCCTTTTGAGCTTCTTGAAATTATTTTTACATTGAAGCTATTTTCAATTTGTTGAATGCGCTTAGTTAATGCTGGTTGGGAAATATACAAACTTTCTGAAGCTTTAGTAATACTACCTTTACTATACAGTTCTTTTAAGATAAGCCAATCTTTTTCATCCATAATTCATCCCATCCTTTTGTAGAAACTATCCCATCCTTTTGTAGAAACTACTAGTTATTTATCTAATAACAAATTAAATAATTTAGATATAGAAAATAGTTATTAGACGTAATAACACTTAGGTATTATTTAATAAATATTCAGTCATTTATAATTATATCAGTAATAAGACAATAAAAGTTAAAAAATATTTAAGAAAAGAGGAAAGTACATGAGTAGTACAGCTAATTTATGCGATAAGTATATTAATGAATTAAATGTGTCAAAAGCTGCATTAAAATCCTACGGTATGAAAAAAAAATTTTTTGGTCAAATCACTACTGTTAAAATAACTGAAAATAACAATGATATTTTCATGGCAACAATAGAGACTGCTGAACCTGGTTCCATTATTGTGTTAGATGGTGTCTTGAGTCAACCATGTGCATGGATGGGTGACAGGAAAGCGGGTATTGCGAAAGAACGTGGTATTACAGGTATAATCATTAATGGTTTTGTCCGTGATATAGAAGGTCTTGCTAAACTAGATATGGGTATTCTAGCTTTAGGTAGTCATCCTTGCCCAAGTCGCCACAGGGCAAATAAAGAAGCGATAGGAAAGAAAGACGTTGTTTTAAACTTTGGAGAAATAAACTGGACACCGGGACATTATGTGTATGTAGATCAAGATGGAGTCATTGTTTCTCCTCGTAATTTAGTAGAGTAATAAAATGGAAGTTCAATAAAAAAGAGTAATATAAAATAAATATTGAATAGATAGACAGTAAAAGTCGTTTGAGTTGAAGCACTGAAAATTATTTGTGTTTGAATAATGTTGATTGGGAGGTTTTATTTAGATGATATTAGGCGAAGCGATAGTACACAAATTAAAAGCTTCCGGAGTAGAAAGCGTATTTGGAATTCCAGGAGGTGGGAGTTCCAGTGATCTACTTTGTAACATGAGTGAGCAAGGATTAGATTTTATCCTGACTCAACATGAAACAACAGCCGCAATTATGGCTAGTATCGTAGGAGAAGTAAAAGGAATACCTGGAATTTGTGTTACGGACCTTGGACCGGGTGCTTTATCGATGGCCCCGGGATTAGCATATGCTTTTCTTGATAGAGCCCCATTGATTACTCTATCCGATCGTTATAATAATGAAAATGTCGATTATGCTTTACGCCAAAAAGTTTCGCATATTGATTCTTTTAAACCAATTACTAAATTGGCAACTACTCTTTCAACAACAAATTGGAACTCTATGTTAAATCGTGGATTTAAATTAACAACTACTCCTAATTATGGTCCGGTGCATTTTGATGTTCCAAATGATATTGTTGGCAAAGAAGTGGGTGAAGATGTCCAACCTGGAATAATAAATTCATATCAATTAAATCCAGATGAGAGGTTTTTAAAAAGGGCTGTAAAGGCAATCGAAGAAGCTAAATATCCTATTATTATAGCAGGGTTAGGTATCAATTTCGGGACTGGCAATCAATTTTCTCTTCTTGAAAGATTGATAACGAAATGGAACATTCCAATTTTTAAAACTGGAAAAGCTAAGGGTGCAGTCTCAGATGAACACGATCTTTCTTTTGGTCTTTTCATGGGCGGTAAATTGGAAGAGTCTGCTATGAATAAGTGTGATTTAATCATTGCAATTGGTCTTGATCCAGTTGAATTACTACCTAAAAAATGGAGCTATACAAATACTATTGTATCGTTTAGTGAAGCACCAAACAACGAAGAAATGTATTATGCGGAGATAGAAGTAGTAGGGAGTATTGAAAATTCTCTTGAATTTGTTCATTCGCTAATGAAAGAGAGCAGTAGTCAGTGGAAAAAAGAAGAGATAAGTATATATAGGCAACAGGTTATTGAAAAGATTGATTATCTTGTTGATGGATTATCTACAAATAGAGTCATCCAAATTGCACAGGAAGAATTGCCTGCAAACACATTAATGACAACGGATGTGGGTGCAAGTAAATTATTAGTGACACAACTATGGAATTCAGTAGTACCAAGAAGCTTCTTCATGACAAATGGTCTAGCGACAATGGGATTCGCACTACCTTCAGCCATGGCGCTTCAGCACCTATTTCCAAATAAGACAGTTGCTTCTTTAACAGGTGATGGTGGATTTATGATGAGACTTCCTGATATCGCTACTGCTGTACAGAATAAATGGCCAATTATTAACATTATTTTTTCAGACCAACGACTTAGCTTGATGGATGTTAAGCAAATGAGCAAAGGATATGAAAAAACTGCTGGAAATGGATTTATTGCCCCTAATTATGTTGCCTTCGCAAAAAGTTTCGGGGCAAATGGGTGGAGTGTTAATACAGAAGAAGAGTTAAGATGTGCTATAAAAGAAGCTTTGCAATCAACTAACCATATGCCAAATATTATCGAGGCTAAAATTGATGCCTCCTCTTATCAAAATCAATTTGCTGCTATTCGTGAGTTGTAAAATATATTAGGAGGTAAGTGCATTGAAAACGTATAGAGCATTAGTAAATGGAGAATGGAAAACAAGTTCGAGTGACCAATTTATTATTTCTTACAATCCTTATAATCAAGAAGGATGGGCACGGATACCGCAAATGACAGAAGGTGAAATCTCTGCATCAGTGCAATTTGCTTATAAGGTTTTTAAAGAATGGAAAAAAACAAGTGGCCTAGAGAGAGCATCACTTTTACACCGTTTAGCCGATCTAATCGAAGAAAATGCAGAACATTTAGCTATTATTGAATCCAAAGACAACGGAAAAATTATAAATGAAACAAAAAACCAGGTTATGTTTACTGCTAGAAATTATCGATATTTTGCAGGTTATGCTGATAAATTAGTTGGAAATCTAATTCCTTTAGATAATAAAGACTTACTTGATTACACTAGTATGGAACCGCTCGGTGTTGTTGCACTAATCACAGCTTGGAATTCGCCTCTGTCACTACTTGCGAACAAATTAGCACCAGCACTAGCGACTGGAAATACAGTTGTAATAAAACCTTCAGAATATGCAAGTGTTTCAACACTTGAATTTGGAAAATTGATTCAAGAAGCAGGGTTTCCACCAGGTGTAGTAAATATCATTACTGGAGACGGTCAAACTGGGGATACTCTTATTCGACACCCTCTTATATCGAAAGTCAGTTTTACAGGAGGTGCTCAAACGGCACGCGTCATTTCAAGAGCTGTTAGCGAGAACTTAATCCCCATTACTCTAGAGCTTGGGGGGAAATCTCCAAATATCATTTTTGAAGATGCAGATCTAGAAGAGGCTACTGTAGGTGCCATTGCTGGAATATTTGGTGCTTCCGGTCAAACTTGTATCGCTGGATCACGTTTACTCGTTCAACGTACGATCCTAGATGAAATAATATCTGGATTAAGAAGGATTACAGAAACTATAAAGCTTGGTAATCCTCTGAACTCTAGCACTCAAATGGGTCCAGTAGCCAATCTTGCTCAATTCAATAAAATTCTACAGATGATTGAATCTGCAAATGAGGAGGGGGCAGAGCTTATTTGCGGAGGTTCTGCACTTGAACATAAAGATTTAAATGGGTATTTCATAAAACCTACAATTTTCTATACTGAAAATCCTAACCTAACTATTGCCTGTGAAGAAGTTTTCGGTCCTGTACTAACTGTAATACCTTTTGATACGGAAGAAGAAGCTATATATCTAGCAAACAATACAGTGTATGGATTATCTGCGGGAATTTGGTCCAGGGATATCAAAAGAGCATTGCGAATGGCACAAAATATAGAAGCAGGAAATGTGTGGATAAATACTTATCGTACTTCCGCTATTGGAGCTCCTTTCGGAGGTACTAAACAAAGTGGGTACGGAAGAGAGAGAAGCTGGCATACGTTATATGAATACACTCAAATGAAAAACGTAATGATAAATTTATCTGAAGAGAAACGAAATCCATTTTCCATACAATTATAACGATTAAAACTAAGTTAAAACACTTAGTTAAATTGATGTCGACTATTAAAGGAGGGTACCAGGTGAATAGTGGAAACTTCAATGGACTGCGAATTCTAGAATTATTAGAGAATCATAGATCCATTAGAAAATTTCAAGACAAAGTAATTCCAGATGAAGAAATAAAGAAAATTATTTCGGCAGCTCAAACAGCTTCTTCATCTAGTAATGGGCAGGCATATTCCATTATAAATATAACTAATCAGCAAACAAGAGAGAAGTTAATGGGGTATGCAGGAGGTCAACGACACATACTAGATTGCTCCCATTTTTTTGTTTTCTGTGCCGATCTTCATAGAATTGAAAATATAGCGAAATTATCCAACGTAGATATGACAGAATCTTTAGAGAGTACGGAAATGTTTATTATAGCGACAGTAGATGCTGCTTTATTCGCTCAAAACACAGCGATTGCGGCAGAAGCTTTAGGATACGGTATCGTTTATACTGGTGGGATTAGGAATAGTCCGGAATTAGTTACAGAAATCCTCCATTTGCCAACTCGAACGTATCCGGTATTTGGTATGTGCATAGGTTATCCTGATAATAATGATATTCCGGGTAAAAAACCGAGATTGCCAATAGAAAGTCTGTTTTTTGAAAATGAATATATTCATTTTGAAGAAACAATAGAATATATTGATGAATATGATCAAACTATGAAAGATTATTATGCTAATAGAGAACAAAATAAAAGCAAAAGAAATTGGTCTGAAACAATAACAGATAAACGTAAAGTACCAAGAAGACTTAATATGAAATCATTTTTAAATGATCAAAAGTTTTTATTGAAATAGATTCATATTGATAACTACAGAACACTTACAAATTAATTAAGGAGCTATTAAAATACAAATTTTATTGAAGGAGGTAATGAACAATGGAAGACTATGTAAAAGTAGGGAATCTTCATGTAGCAACAGTGCTCTATGAATTTATTAATTTAGAAGCTCTACCAGGAAGTGGGGTGGATTTACATCAGTTTTGGTCCGATTTTGAAAGACTCATAATAGATCTTGTTCCTAAAAATAAAAAATTGTTGAAACATAGAGAAACCATACAGCAAAAAATAAATAAATGGCATAAAGAAAATAAAAACTTTGACATGAAGTCGTACCAGTCTTTTTTAGAAGAAATCGGTTATTTGGAACCGGAAGTAGCGGATTTCCAAATACAAATTGAAAATGTAGATGAGGAGGTGGCGATTAAAGCAGGTCCACAGTTAGTAGTACCTGTAGATAATGCTCGTTTTGCACTTAACGCTGCTAATGCTCGATGGGGGAGTCTTTATGATGCATTGTATGGAACAGATGCTATTAGTGACGATGACGGAGCAGCACGTACAGGAATCTACAATCCAGTACGAGGAAGCAAAGTTATCGCTTTTGGAAGAGATTTTCTCAATCAAGTTATTCCTCTAGAAAAAAGTTCCCATAACGAGGTTATAAAATATATCATTCAGGATGGAACATTGGAGGTTTCACTCAATAATGGTCTAAAAACTAGACTAAAGGATGAAAACAAATTAGTAGGTTACCAAGGTAATCCAGATAGTCCAACAGCAATTTTATTTAAAAATAATGGACTTTATTTCGAAATCCAGTTTGATGGTAATCATCCTATTGGAAAAATAGATCACGCAAGTATTAAAGATATTCTTCTTGAATCCGCATTAACAACAATTATGGATTGTGAGGATTCCGTCGCAGCAGTTGATGCTCAAGATAAAGTTTTAGTATATCGAAATTGGCTAGGTTTAATGAAAGGAAACTTGACTGCTTCCTATACCAGAGATGATAAAACTTTGACGAGAAAGCTAAGTCGTGATCGAATATACTGTTCTGCTAAGGGAGAGGAATTTTCATTAAAAGGTCGCTCGCTAATGTTTGTACGTAACGTAGGACACTTAATGACGACTTCAGCTGTACTGAACGAGGAAGGTGGGGAAATTCCTGAAGGAATATTAGATACGGTTTGCACTAGTCTAGCAGGAAAGCACTCCCTTTTAGGTACTATGAATTATCAAAACTCATCTAAGGGTTCAATCTATATCGTTAAACCGAAAATGCATGGTTCAGAAGAAGTTGCGTTTGCAAACGAACTATTTAACAACGTCGAAGATATGCTTGGACTCCAAAGACACACACTAAAAATAGGTGTAATGGATGAGGAGCGCCGAACATCATTAAACTTGAAAGCTTGTATTCGTCAAGTAAAAGATAGAGTGGTATTTATTAATACAGGTTTTTTAGATCGAACTGGAGATGAAATTCATACTTCTATGGAAGTTGGACCAATGATCCGTAAAAATAATATGAAATCTTCACCATGGATAAAAGCTTATGAAAAATCAAATGTAGATGTAGGTCTTACTAGCGGTTTGCAAGGCAAGGCTCAAATAGGTAAAGGAATGTGGGCGATGCCAGACTTAATGGCCGAAATGTTGAAGCAAAAGATTGGGCACCTTAATGCTGGAGCAAATACGGCCTGGGTACCTTCACCCACTGCAGCTACTTTGCATGTTCTGCATTATCATCAAGTAGATGTAGCGATGGTACAAGTAGAATTGGCAAAGGACACTAGTGATTTAAGAAATGAAATTTTGGAAATTCCAGTAAGTAATAATCCTAGTTGGTCTCCATTAGAAATACAACAGGAATTGGATAACAATGCACAAGGAATTCTAGGATATGTAGTTCGTTGGATAGATCAAGGAATTGGATGCTCCAAAGTGCTGGATATTGATAACGTTGCACTTATGGAAGATCGTGCGACTTTACGTATTTCTAGTCAACATATTGCCAATTGGCTGCACCATGGTATCTGTTCGAAAGAACTTGTACTTGTTACGTTAAAGAGGATGGCGCAAGTCGTTGATAAGCAAAACTTAGGCGATATTAACTATCATCCTATGTCGCAAAATTTAGATCAATCTATTGCATTTCAAACTGCCTGTGACTTAATATTTAAGGGTCATGAGCAACCTAATGGTTATACGGAACCGATACTACATCGTCGTAGAATTGAAGCTAAGAATAAACTTATATTAAGTCAATAACTAGTATATTTCCATTTCCATCAAATACCTTTCTAACTAGAAAAAAGTGTTTGATGAAAAATAACAAATAACTTGTTGATAGGAGCGAAGGGTAATGAAGTTTGCTAGATTCACGGCGGATTCTATCATCTACACTGGTGTCATTGAAGATGAGATTATCAATGAAATTAGAGGGGATATTTTTGGAGATTGGACGTATACAGGGAATTCTTTTTCGGTAAATGAAGTAGCATATCTTGCTCCTATAAAGCCAAATCAAATTATCGGGATTGGTGCAAACTATGTATCGAATAAGGAAGAGATTCCTGCGAGTCTACCCGAAATTCCTGTATTTTTCTTTAAGCCAACTTCTTCTGTCATTGGTCCGGAAGACGCAATTGTTATACCTAAAGGAATCACGGAAGTTAAATTTGAATCGGAATTAGCCATTGTTATCGGAAAAGAAGCAAGAAACATTGCTGAAGCAAAAGTATTGGATTATATTTTTGGATATACAGTTACGAATGATGTGACAGCCCCACAATATTTTCATAAAGACGGACATTGGACTATTGGAAAATCGTTTGATACATTTACTCCCCTTGGTCCTGTTATTGAAACTAAGCTTGATCCATATCAAGTTCAGGTAAAAGCCAGACTTAATGGAGAAGAAAAACAGAATAGTGGAACAGAATTAATGATTATTTCAATTACTAGAATGATTTCCTATCTTTCTGCTATCATGACACTAAAACCTGGAGATGTGATACTTACTGGTAGCCCAGTCGGAGCAGAACTTATTAGTGTAGGTGACATTATAGAATGTGAAATAAATGAGATTGGTAAGCTGCGAAACACCTTAGTGACTATGGGGGAAGGCTAGCTGGTAGCTGGATAAAAAAATTAATAGTAAAAGTTGTATAATATAATTAGGGCCATTCAGCACTTCCGGTATGGCTTTTTCTTGTTGCTTAGTGTGGCGTTGTATGAATTTCAGAACATACGTGGAGTATTGGTGTCAGATTCAGAATTTCAAGGATAAGGTCAGAGGTAGCTTTTGCAATATTAGTCGTAGAGATTCTGCCATTTAAGCAAAAAAATAACCCATCCTTGAGTTTAGATGAGTTATTTCTATTTGTTAGCCGATACCTTTGAGGGAACCTCATTATAATTGATTGTTTGATACAACAACATATTCAGTCTTTTTTATTAAAAGCTAAATAGAGTTTGTATTCCAATTTAGTGAAAAGTACTAGGTTCTGAATGAATTCTGAAGTGTGTTAGAATCTGGCACTCTTTTCCTATTTCTTCATCAACCGAATCTTCTCTTCATCCGGAGTAACAAACAGCGTAGTCTGCTCAAAATAAATAACAAACCCCGGCTTAGCCCCACTTGGTTTCTTCACTTGTTTGATCACTGTATAATCGACTGGCACAGAAGCCGAATCCCGAGCTTTACTAAAATAAGCGGCAAGATTCGCTGCTTCTAGCAATGCTACTTCCGAAGGATTATCAGAATGTATAACAACATGGGATCCTGGGATATCCTTTGTATGAAGCCATGTGTCTGATTTCTTGGCTAGCTTGAATGTGACGAAATCATTTTGTTTATTATTTTTGCCCACAGAAATTTCTGTGCCGTCTGAGGCGATGAATTTTTCTGGTGTTGGCTTCAATGGTTTTTTCTTCTTTTTTGATGCTCTTGCTTTCAGTAAGCCTTGTTCCATTAGTTCTTCTCGAATTTCTTCGATGTCGGTTGGTGATGCTTGCATGACTTGTTGTAGTAGTAATTCGAAATAGGCGATATCGTCTTTTGTTATTTCAAATTGCTGTTCGATTTTTTGTAAGGCTGTTTTTGCTTTTGTGTAGCGATTGTAATAACTTTGTGCATTTTGGGTTGGTGTTTTTCGTGTATCCAATGGGATGATGACTGTTTTTTGATCTTCATCGTAATAGTTGACGAGCTCCACTTCTGTTAACCCTTTTTCCAATGCATACGCATTTGCCATTAGTAGCTCTCCGTACAATTGGAATGTATCTAGTTTTTCTGCTTGTTCAAAATCTTTTTGGAGTTTTTTCATTTTCAGCTTCAATTTGTTTAATTCGTTTTGAAGCCATCTTTCTAAATCTCCAGCTTGTTGTTTTACACGGTCTCGCTCCGCTTTTGCGAAATATACACGGTCCAGTAAATCACCTAGTGTTTTTTCGCGAAATTTGTCGCCATCTAGATGAGTTAATTCGTTTGGTGAATAATACGTTTTTCCACCAGATTCGACAATTTGTATTGCGGCTCCTCCTTGCTCAAATTCCTTCATATATTCCTTGTATATTTCGACACGATTCGCACCGCTTTGGAATCGATGTATTAATTCTTTTGCGTGCAGGGGAGAGAAGCCAGAAATTTGCTCCACGATTTCTTTCGATTCATTGGCTGATTGAATAACATGAAGCAGTGCCTCTGAATATTCTAAAGGATGGTGCTTATTTTGGGCAGGTGGTGCAATATAAGGTTGCCCTGGTAAAATCGTTCGGTAACTATTCATGGAAGGAGATAGATGCTTAATACTTTCCAAGATCAGATTGCGCGTTGGATCTATTAATAGTAGGTTACTGTGACGACCCATTACTTCCATATGGATTTCTCGTGTAATGTCGTCCCCGATCTCATTTTTACTTTGAATGTTGAAAATGATAATTCGATCTGTTTCATGTTGTTTAACAGACTGAATGATGCCACCTTCTAAGTGCTTGCGTAATACCATGCAAAACAGTGGAGGTTGTGCTGGGTTATCGATTGTTTCATTTGTAATTTGTACACGTGAATAAGAAGGGTGTACAGAAAACAATAATTTAAAGTTTTGTCCTTGTGCTCGGATATGCATTAAAATTTCTTGCGCATTAGGTTGATGTATTTTAGAAATACGTCCTGTAACTAATTGCTGCAGTTCTGTTGTCATTGCTATAGTAAATAAACCATCAAAAGCCATAATTGTATCCTCTTTCAAATCTTTATCGTCGAACTAGCCAATTGCCACACCTTCGGCAATAACGCTTTTCTAATATGATATCATTTTAATGGAAACTTGTGTTATAATCAGTTAAGTATATATTGCAACAACGAAACGGAGTAAGCATATATTTGAAGGAGACGTTATGCGAAGAGAAAAAGGTATATTAATCGTTTTATCAGGTCCGTCCGGAGTTGGTAAAGGGACAGTGAGAAAAGAACTGTTTTCCGAGCCTGGAACAAATTACGAATATTCCATTTCTATGACTACGAGACTTCCAAGAGAGGGAGAAGTAGATGGAGTGGATTATTTCTTTAAACAGAAAGAAGAATTTGAACAGTTGATCGGACAAGGGAAGTTATTAGAGTATGCCTCATATGTCGGCAATTATTATGGTACTCCCATTGATTATGTAAATGAAACGCTCGATTCTGGGCGCGATGTATTTTTAGAAATCGAAGTACAAGGAGCAGCACTTGTACGAGAAAAAGCACCTGATGCACTTTTTATATTCCTTGCGCCGCCTAGCTTGTCTGAGTTAGAGCAACGACTAATAGGCAGAGGAACAGAAACCGAAGATGTGATCAATTCAAGAATCCAAGCTGCGAGACAAGAGCTTGAAATGATGCATCTATACGATTATGTCGTGGAAAATGATGAAGTTGCAAGAGCTTGTGCAAAAATCAATTCCATCGTTGCTGCAGAGCATTGTAGACGTGAACGTGTGGAAAAAAGATATTTAGCAATGTTGGAAGGGGAATTTTAAATGTTATATCCATCAGTAGACCAATTAAAAAATCAAATCGATTCTAAATACTCATTAGTGAGTGTAGCTTCTAAAAGAGCACGACAGTTACAAGAAGAAGGCGGCGAGCGTTTAACTTCATACGTATCTGCGAAACAAGTTGGGAAAGCGTTAGAGGAAGTTGCAGCAGGCGAACTGGCAATTGAATCATCTAACGAAAATGTTATTTACGAAGACGAAGTGTAATAAGAGATGTATGAAACACCTCCCAAAGAATCTAATCTTTGGGAGGTTGTTATTTAGAGGGGAGAAATTAAGATGTTAACTTCTAAAAAAATAGTCGTATGTGTCACTGGAGGGATTGCGGTATATAAAGCGGTTGCACTCGTAAGTAAGCTTTCGCAGGCTGGTGCCAATGTTAAAGTAATCATGACGAAATCCGCGATGGAATTTGTACAACCTTTAGCTTTTCAAGCGATGTCTAGAAATGATGTGTACTTCGATACATTTGATGAAAAAGATTCTAGTGTGATTGCTCATATAGATTTAGCCGATTGGGCAGATTTGATTATTGTGGCACCTGCAACTGCGAACGTTATCGGTAAGCTTGCGAATGGAATAGCAGACGATATGGTGACGACTACGTTACTTGCGACTACTGCAAAGGTTTGGATTGCACCGGCGATGAATGTACATATGTATGAAAATGCAGCGGTTATACGAAATATCGATCAACTTTCAAAAGACGGATATTCATTCGTAGAGCCTTCTGAAGGTTTTTTAGCATGTGGTTATGTTGGAAAAGGCCGTTTAGAGGAGCCAGAAAAAATTGTACAGCTTGTGGAAGATTATTTCTCGCCAAAGGATTTACCGCTTAAAGGGAAGAAAGTCGTGGTAACTGCTGGTCCTACTAGAGAAAGAATAGACCCTGTTCGCTTTTTGACAAACTTTTCAAGCGGGAAAATGGGCTATGCGATGGCAGAAGCAGCGGCTGATTTAGGTGCAGAAACGATTCTTATTTCTGGCCCTGTAAGCATTAATCCGCCGTCCAATGTCAAACTTGTTTCGGTAGAAAGTGCGAAAGAGATGTATGAAGCGGTTGTAGAGCAATTTGATAACGCTTCGATTGTTATTAAAACAGCAGCAGTTGCGGATTATAAACCGAAAGAAGTACATGACCGAAAGATGAAAAAGCAACCGGGGGAAGCGACGATTGTTCTAGAGCGCACAACAGATATTCTAGCAGCGCTTGGTGAAAGAAAAACAACTCAGTTATTAATAGGGTTTGCTGCAGAAACGAATGACGTCACCCATTATGCAAAAGGAAAGCTGAAAAAGAAAAATGCGGATTATATTGTCGCAAATGACGTTACAGAAGCTGGCTCAGGATTTGGTACGGATACGAATTCCGTTACATTAGTCGGGAAGAATGATGTGGAAATACATTTTGCTCATTTGCCTAAAAAAGAACTTGCTATCCAATTACTGCAGACGATTATGAAATTAGAGAAGCCTGAGTCAAAATGATCGTTGAAGTAATTGTTGATGTCTCTGCCTATCCAATTGATCGTCCCTTTGACTATATTGTACCTGAAGAATTAGAGACCCTTGTAGAACGAGGAAGCCGTGTGCATGTTCCTTTTGGTCCTCGAAAAGTGCAAGGATTTATCACGAATATAAAAGAACAAACGGATTTGGATATATCTAAGTTAAAGGCGATTCACTCTATTATTGATGTAGAGCCTGTTATGACGGAAGAGCTGTTGCAGCTATCTAAATGGCTGACAAATAAAACACTTTGCTATGAAATTGATGCTTTGCAGGTTATGCTTCCAGCGGCATTGCGTGCTACTTATAAGAAAAATATTAGATTAGTTGACCCTTCTGCATTAGATGATGATTTTTTAGCGCTTTTTGGTAAAAAAGATGTCGTTTCTTATGAAGCTATTGAAAAAGCTGGTTTACTACGTGCCATGAAAAAGTATTTGGCCGATGGAGCAGTTCAATTAGAAACGGTTATTAAACAGCATGCCAAGGCAAAAACTATTGCGAAGTACAAAGTAACTGCAGATAAAGAATTTATCGTGGAGCAGTTAAACGGTTTAACGAAACAAGCAGTGAAGCAAAAAGAATTGATCGAATGGCTCTTAAAGCAAGAACAAACCTCTTTTACAATGAAACAATTGGCTGAACTAGCAAATGCCACAAATAGTACGGTAAAAGCTATACTCGAAAAAGGCATTTTAGAAAAAGAAACGGAAGAAATTTACCGTGAAATAACTTCCTTAGACTATCAGGATGTAGACAAACGATTTAAGCTTACAGAGGAACAAACAGATGCGCTAACGAAGATAAATCATGCACAGGAGCATGCCGAAAACACCACATTTCTTTTACATGGGATTACCGGTAGTGGAAAAACAGAAATCTATCTAAACGCCATCGAACATTCTATTTTAAATGGAAAGCAAGCAATCATGCTTGTACCTGAAATTTCCTTAACACCTCAAATGACACGCCGTTTCAAGCTGCGTTTTGGTGACCAGGTTGCGGTGATGCATAGCGGCTTATCCATCGGTGAAAAATACGATGAATGGCGGAAAATATGGCGCGGAGAAGTAAAAGTGGTGGTCGGTGCTAGATCTGCTATTTTTGCTCCGTTCAAAAATCTTGGTATCATTATTTTAGATGAGGAACATGAGTCGACTTATAAACAGGACGACAATCCAAGGTATCATGCGAGAGATGTAGCGATCTGGCGAGGGGAATATCATCAATGCCCGGTTATTTTAGGAAGTGCTACGCCTTCTCTTGAATCATATGCACGGGCATCTAAAGGTGTTTATTCTTTACTAACATTGAAAATGCGTGCAAAAGAACAGGCACTACCAACTGTCAATGTAATCGATATGCGTGCAGAGCTGAAAAACGGCAATCGATCTATGTTCAGCGTGGACCTTGCAGATGCTGTAAGAGACAAGCTAGAGAAAAAAGAACAAATCGTGCTGTTTTTAAATAAACGAGGGTTTTCTTCCTTCGTCTTATGTCGAGACTGTGGAACGGTAGTAGAGTGTAAACAATGTGATATTTCCTTAACGTACCACCGTGCAGGAGAACAACTAAAATGTCACTATTGCGGACATGAAGAGCCTGTTCCAACTAAGTGTCCAGAATGTAATAGTGAGCATATCCGCTTCTTTGGCACTGGTACGCAAAAAGTGGAAGAAGAAATTGCGAAACTGTTTCCGTATGCAAGAGTACTGCGAATGGATGTGGACACGACCAGAGCTAAAGGAGCGCATGAGCGAATTTTGAAGCAGTTCGGGGACGGTGAAGCCGATATATTACTTGGCACACAAATGATTGCCAAGGGACTCGATTTCCCGAATATCACACTAGTAGGTGTGTTAAATGCTGATACGACTCTCCATCTAGCAGATTTCCGAGCAGCGGAAAAAACGTTTCAATTGATGACCCAAGTAAGCGGGAGAGCTGGAAGACACGATAAAGAAGGACAAGTATATATTCAAACGTATACGCCAGAGCATTATGCGATTGAATTATCTAAATCTCAACTTTATGAACCTTTTTACCATACGGAAATGCTCACGCGAAAACAGTATGGATATCCACCTTTCTACTATTTAACATTAGTGCAAGTAACACATGAAAATGTCTTGCTTGCTTCTGAATATGCTAAGCTTGCGACGGATTGGCTAAGAGCAAATTTTTCGTCCACGACAATGGTCGTTGGGCCTACTGCAAGTGCGATAAGTAAAATACAAAATAGATATCGTTACCAATGTTTGATAAAATACAAAAAAGAACCATTATTAATCGAAAAACTACAGCAATTAATAAAAATGTACCGTACGGATTGGATAAAAAAAGGCGTTATATTGACGATTGATTTAGACCCTTCCACTATTATTTAATTTTACTTCCGCAAACAAAACGCTGAATAAAGGAACTCTGGCTAAGAACGCCGCGTCCTGCGGCAATGCCTGAGTGACCTACATCCTGTAGGCATAATGCCTCCGGCGGATGTCACAAATTTTTGAATTGAGCCCGAAGCTCAATTTAAAAATTTGGACGCAATTACGCCGAGGCGAAATTGATTAAGTTTGAAATGAGGAAATGACATGGCAATTTTACCAATAGTTACACACCCAAATGAAATACTGACGACGAAATGTCGCGAAGTAGAGGTTTTTGACCAAAAGTTAGCGACATTATTAGATGATATGTATGACACGATGATTGCTTCTGACGGAATAGGAATCGCAGCACCACAAGTCGGAGAGACGATTCAAGTAGCAATTGTTGACCTTGGAGAAGGGCAAGAAGTAATCGAAATGATTAACCCGGAAGTCGTAGAAGTCGGCGGCTCTGAAATAGAAGTGGAAGGTTGTTTAAGTTTTCCTGATCTTTATGGTGAAGTTGAACGTCCTTTTTATGTAAAAGTAGAAGCACAAGATCGAGATGGTGCTTTGTATGAGTTAGAGGCAGAGGATTATGAAGCAAGAGCTATTTTACACGAAATCGATCACCTACATGGTGTTTTATTTACATCTAAAGTTATTCGATATGTAGATTTAGAGGAATTGGAGAATGAGGAGGAAGAAGCATGACAAATATTGTTTTCATGGGGACACCTGCATTTTCAGCGCCAATACTAAGAATGCTTGTCGAAGAAGGCTATAACGTTCTAGCGGTGGTGACACAGCCGGATCGACCAGTCGGCAGAAAAAAAGTGTTAACTGCTCCTCCTGTTAAAGAAGAAGCTTTAAAACTAGGATTACCGGTAATCCAGCCGACTAAGTTAAAAGGCTCAGCAGAACTGGAAGAAATTATTGCACTAAACCCCGATTTAATCGTCACAGCTGCTTTTGGACAACTATTACCGAAAGAGCTACTCGATGCACCAGAACTTGGTTGTATTAATGTACATGCTTCACTATTACCAGCATACCGCGGAGGGGCACCGATCCATCAAGCAATTATTGATGGGCAAGACAAAACGGGCGTAACGATTATGTACATGGAAGAAAAACTAGACGCTGGGGATATTATTTCACAAAGCGAAATCTCCATTGCTCATACAGATGATACTGGATTACTTTTTGAAAAGTTAAGCAAGGTTGGCTCTGATTTATTGAAAGAAACTTTACCATCCATCATTTCGAAAACGAATGATCGAGTAAAGCAAGATGAGTCCCAAGTAACATTTGCTAGAAATATCTCGCGCGAGCAAGAGAGAATCGATTGGAACAAATCGGCTCTTGCTATACACAACCAAATCCGTGGTTTACACCCATGGCCTGTAGCGTATACAACGCTTGAAGGACAAACAGTAAAAGTGTGGAAAGCAGATACGATACAGGTAAAGACAAAAGAATTACCAGGAACGGTTGTGAAAATTGAATCGGATTATTTTGTTTTACAAACAGGCTTGGAAGAAGCAATTCGAATAAATGAATTACAGCCAGCTGGAAAGAAGAAAATGTCCGCAGAAGACTACTTGCGTGGCGTTGGTTCGAAATTGCGAATAGGGGATACTTTTGAATGACAAAAAAACAAGAAAAAATTTGGACAGGCAATGTTCGAGATGCAGCACTGAACATACTAATGGCGGTTGAAAAACAACAAGCATATAGCAACTTATTACTACATCAAACGATTGAAAAATATAAAATCGATGATAAAGACCGCGCATTATTAACCGAGTTAACCTATGGAACACTCCAATATAAAATGACATTAGACTATTATTTGGAGCCATTCATTAAAGGGAAATTAGATGATTGGGTCAAGCAATTACTGCGTCTTTCTTTATATCAGATTCATTACTTATCTAGAATTCCAGATCATGCAGCGGTAAACGAGGCAGTGAATATCGCGAAAAGAAGAGGTCATAAAGGAATTTCAGGAGCCGTAAATGGTATTCTTCGTTCTATTTTAAGAGAAGGTGTCCGTTCAACAGAAGAGATAAAAGATGAATTGGAGCGGCTTTCGATTGAAACAAGTCATCCACTTTGGATGGTCAAACGATTCGTCTCCGAATATGGGTTTGAGACAACAGCGAACATGTTAAAAGAAAATAATGAGCAACCTGTCACTACGCTTCGTGTGAATTTATTTAAACGTACAGTAGATCAAGTACTACATTTATATACTCAAGAAGGATATGTCGTTGCTCGTAGTGAAGTAATCCCTGAATGTATTTATTTGTTTAATGCGCAAGCGGCGAAAACGACTGCTTTTGAGAAAGGTTTCGTCACGATCCAAGATGAAAGTTCGATGATTCCTGCATATGCACTTCAAGCAGAACCTGGTATGACAGTGCTCGATATGTGTTCAGCTCCTGGTGGAAAAACGACGCATATCGCAGAGAAAATGCGAAATACTGGTAAACTTGTAGCGATGGATATTCATGAACATAAGTTAAAGCTTGTGAAAGAAAATGCTGCTAGACTTGGGTTCGATTTTATCGAAACAATGCAAATGGATGGTCGTAAATCTTCAGAGTCATTCCCAAAAGAATCATTTGATCGTATATTGGTTGATGCTCCATGTAGTGGTTTAGGGGTCATGAAGCGTAAGCCGGATATAAAATACACGAAAAATGAAAAAGATTTTGCAACGCTTAAGCCAATTCAGTTGAAACTACTAGATGAGGCTTACACGCTGTTAAAACGAGACGGACTTTTGGTGTATAGCACTTGTACGGTAGACCGGGAAGAAAATGAAGGAACAGCCAAGTTATTTTTAGAGGCGCATCCTGATATGGAACTTCAGCCTTTCCCTAACGTTATTTCAAGTATTAAAGAACAAGAACAGGAAGGAATGCTCCAACTTTTCCCGCAAGATTTAAGAAGTGATGGATTTTTTGTTGCAATTTTCAAGAAGAAGTAAGATTCTTAAAGGAAAAATTGTATTTTCTTTTCATTCTAAAAGAGGTGATGGAAGAAATGAAGTTCGTTGTTGAAACTGATGTTGGCTTGAAGAGGACGGTCAATGAGGACCGGGTGGATGTGTTCGTCCGCGATGATCATCGAATACTTGCCGTTGTTGCTGACGGTATGGGTGGTCATAATGCGGGAGATGTGGCAAGTGAGTTAGCGATATCTGAGTTCAAAAAGTATTTTACGACCTATAATCCCGCTGTAATAAAAGCAATAGATTGGCTCACTTATACATTCCAATCGATTAACCAATCCATTGCTAGACATTCGGCAATGAATGCAGGTTGCGAAGGGATGGGAACTACATTAATTGCTGGCTTATTTGAAAAGCAAAAAGGAATCGTTGCACATGTGGGAGATAGTCGAGTTTATCAAATTACTAAGGAAAAAGTGAATCAAATTACGCGAGACCATTCTTATGTAAATGTATTAATCGATTCAGGAGAAATTAGTGAGGAACAGGCAAAAACACATCCAAAGAAAAATGTATTGATGAAAGCAGTTGGTACAGAACCAACCATTCAACCTGATTTTTACGAAGTAGAATTTGTTCCTAACTCTTATTTTCTTTTTTGTTCGGATGGATTAAGTAATAAATTAACCGAAGACTTTATACAATCTCTCCTCTACTCGGATAAAACGCTCCAAGAAAAGGCGAGTCAATTAGTAAAGGAAGCTATACAATCTGGTGGGGAAGATAATATTTCATTAGTCTTATTATCAAACAATGAAGAGGAGGTGTAAGGATGTTAATAGGCAAACGAATTAGCGGCAGATACAAGTTGCTTGAAATGATAGGTGGAGGCGGCATGTCCAATGTATATTTGGCGCATGACATGATTTTGGACCGCGATGTGGCAATCAAAATTTTACGCTACGATTTTTCCAATGAAGAAGAATTACACCGTCGTTTTCAACGCGAAGCATTATCTGCAACAAGCCTTACACACCCCAATATAGTGAATATATACGATGTAGGGGAAGATGGTGATATACATTATATTGTCATGGAGTATGTCAAAGGAGAAACATTAAAACAATACATACAACGGAATGCTCCGGTTTCACCTATAAAATCCGTAACGATTATGAGACAGCTTACTTCCGCTATTGCTAATGCACATAATAATCATATAATTCACCGAGATGTTAAACCTCAAAATATATTGTTGGATGAAGAGGAAAATATTAAAATTACGGACTTTGGAATTGCAATGGCCCTTAGTGCAACTTCTTTTACACAAACAAATTCTGTATTAGGAACGGTCCATTATTTATCTCCCGAACAAGCACGCGGGGGAACGGCTACGAACCAATCCGATATCTATGCATTAGGGATAGTATTGTTTGAACTACTTACCGGTCAACTACCTTTTTCTGGAGAATCGGCCGTATCTATTGCACTAAAGCACTTGCAGTCGGAAACGCCTTCTATTCGTGCGATTAATCCTGCAATTCCACAAAGCTTAGAAAATGTGGTTTTAAAAGCAACTGCAAAAGATCCAAAGTATCGATATCGTACAGCAGAAGATATGGAAGCGGATTTAGCAACTGCTCTATCACCCGAAAGAGCGGGAGAACCAAAATTTGTGGTAGCGATGGATGATGATGCTACAAAAGTTTTACCCGTTATTAAAGAACCTGTTTCTTTTGAAGAAGTTTCGGAAACGAAAAAGATTCCTGTTGCAACTGAAACAGGAGTAGTAGAAGACGTAAAGCCGAAAAAAAAGGGGAAAAAAAGAAAGATAATTGGCGCAATAATAGCAAGCATCGTAGTGCTTGCATTGCTAGTTATTATCGTATTCCCTGGATTGTTTAAACCGAAAAAAATTGAAGTGCCGGATGTATCTAAGCTAGAGGTTGACCTAGCTATTGAACAGCTAGAAGCAGAAGGGTTCAAAATCGGTGAACAAACACTAGAGTTTTCGGAAGATATTGAAGAGGATCACGTCATTCGGACAACACCTGAAGCAGGTAAAATGCGGGACAAAGATACAGAAATACATTTGTTTGTCTCATCAGGTAAAGAAACCTCTGCGATCGGAGATTATGTTGGTCAAGATATTGATCAAGTGAAAACACTACTTCAAAATCAAAAATTGCTTGATATTGATGACGAAGAAGAAAGATTTGACTCAAAACCTGCTGGAACGATTTTAGAACAAACTCCAGCCGGTGGAACCGAAATTGTACCAGATGAAACAGTATTAAAATTTGTCGTAAGCAAAGGTCCTGACTTAAGAACGGTAAATGATCTAACGAATTACAATGAAAAAGCATTAAAGGATACGGAAAAGTCTTCAGGTTTTAAAATTCAAATAGCTGGGAAAGAAAACTCTGATACTATTCAAAAAGGAAATGTTATTAGCCAAGATCCAAAACCGAATGCCAAAGTAGCACCCGGCAGTACAATCAAAGTCGTCATTTCGGACGGACCAAAAGCTAAGCCGACTAAATTTTATGCGAAAACAGTTACAATTCCATATACGCAACCAAATCCAAATGAAGAAGAATCTGAGGATGGACAAGAGGAAGAAGAAATAGAAGAGCAACCACAAGTGGTACGTATTTATATACAAGATAAAACAAGAACCCTTGAAGAGCCGGCAGAGGAATTTGTTTTAACCGAAACGACACAAAAACAACTTAAATTTGAAATTAGTGAAGGACAAAAAGCAGTCTATCGTATTCTGGTGAATTCAAATGTAATTGTAGATGAAACGATTGCTTATGACGATATTTAAAGGAGGCTTCGGATGCCACAAGGTCAGATTAGAAAAGCATTAAGCGGATTTTATTATGTATATGATGATGGAAAGATGATTCAATGCCGTGCTAGAGGAGTTTTCAGAAACAGAGGGGAATCTCCTTTAGTAGGTGATTTCGTAGATTATACGGTGGAGGGAGAAAATGACGGTACGATTACCGTCATTCATGAACGCAAAAATAATTTGGTTCGCCCGCCAATTGCCAACATAGATCAAGCGATTTTAGTATTTTCGATAAAAGAACCAGATTTCAATACCATCTTATTGGATCGCTTTTTAGTAGTGCTTGAGTCATTCTATATCGAACCAATCATTTGTTTAACGAAAAGTGATTTAATGGACGAACAAATGGAAAAAACGATGGATGCTTATATAAAAGACTATGAACAAATCGGTTATCAAGTATTGATGACATATAAGGATGATCCAGCTTTTGATGAAAAAATAGCACCGCTACTAAAAGATAAAACGACCGTACTTGCAGGTCAATCAGGTGTCGGTAAATCTACACTTTTAAACACGATTTTACCTTCTCTAGATTTAAAAACGGGTGTTATTTCCAATGCATTAGGCCGTGGAAAACATACGACAAGGCATGTAGAGCTGATCGAAGTTTGTGGCGGTTTACTCGCTGATACACCAGGTTTTAGCTCATTTGAGTTTGACCTGATGGAAAAGGAAGAGCTGTCTAAATGTTTTCCTGACTTTGTGGAAAAACAAGATGCGTGTAAATTTAGAGAATGCCTGCATGTAAAGGAACCGAAATGTGCAGTAAAAGAAGCTGTGGAATCAGGCGAGATTAAGGAATATCGATATAAGCATTATTTACAGTTTTTCGATGAAATAGTAGAAAGAAAGCCGAGGTACTAATTATGGTAAAAATAGCTCCATCTATCTTAGCAGCGAATTTCGCAAAACTGGGAGAAGAAGTATTAGAAGTTGAAAAAGCAGGCGCAGAATTGATTCATATCGATGTCATGGATGGTCATTTCGTACCAAACATTACGATGGGACCAATCGTTGTGGAAGCATTACGTCCGCTTACAAAATTGCCGCTCGATGTGCATTTAATGATTGAAAATGCAGACCAATATATCGAAGCATTTGCAAAAGCAGGTGCTGACTATATTACAGTTCATGTGGAAGCTTGTCCTCATTTACATCGAACAATTCAGCTGATCCGGTCATTTGGTGTTAAACCAGGTGTAGTACTAAATCCACATACACCAATTGAAACCATTCAACATGTGCTGGAAGATATTGATATGGTGCTCTTTATGACTGTTAACCCAGGCTTTGGAGGCCAAAAATTTATTCATTCGGTCGTTCCGAAAGTGAAACAGTTAGCAGATATTATTCGAGAACGAAGCCTGTCTATTGAGATTGAAATCGATGGTGGGATTAATGAAGAAACGATAAAACCTTGTGTCGAGGCAGGAGCAACTATTTTGGTGGCGGGATCTGCTATTTATAACGCACCTGATAAAGGAAAAGCTTTACAAGCGATTAAAGAAGCTGGTATAAGCGTATTAGCGAAATGAAACGGGTAATAGTTTGTTCTGGGGGGCCAGTCGAGGAAGTTGTTGATTTTGAACAGCTTCCTCTTTTAGAAGAAGAGACTGTTTTTATCGGAGCTGATCGAGGCGCCCTTCATTTATTGGAAAGAGGAATCACACCTACTGAAATTATCGGGGACTTCGATTCGCTTACAGAAGAAGAATTAAAGTTCGTAAAGCAACAAATAAGTGAGGTCACAGTGCTCCAAGTAGAAAAAGATGAGACGGATACCCATCTAGCCATTCAAAAAGCACTTACATATGAACCGGACGAAATTATATTAACGGGAGTTACTGGTGGTCGATTAGATCACTACGAAGCGAGCTTGCATGATATATGCCGCTTTCAAATAGACCATTCGAATATTCATTTCTCCATTCAAAACAATCAAAACATCATCCGATTTTTGTTGCCGGGAAGCCATGCAATCGAGCAAGACGACCATTACAAATACATTTCTTTTTTTTCTTTCGGTGAAAAAGTAGAGAAAATTTCTTTAAATGGTTTTCTCTACAATGTCACGGATGAAAATATTACAGCGGGTACAGCAAAATTTACTAGTAATGAACTAAAAGGACGAACAAGTACTATCTCTTTTATAGCTGGCATATGTTTAATGATAAGAAGCAGTGACTAAAAGGGGAGGAATTGTGTGAAGGTCTACACATTTAGATTGCCTAAATCCGTCAGTAGTTTGATGAAAGTTTGTATTCGTTTGTTTAAAAAAGAAGAAGTAAAGAAGTGAAATACTTAGTGGACTCCAAATATATTTGGGGTCTTTTTTTGAACTTTCGTCTGTGTATTTAATAACTATGCGGGAATTAGATGCTTTGAAAGAGGATCTGGCTGCTCATTAGGTGAATGGATCGTTTTAGTTTAAATAAATTTGAGGGAAAATAAAATAACACCAAACCGACAATTGTCAGCTTGGTGTTAATTACGAGTGCGATTAAACGCGCTCAACTTTTCCTGATTTTAAAGCTCTAGCAGAAACCCATACACGTTTAGGTTTACCATCAACAAGGATACGTACCTTTTGAAGGTTTGCTCCCCACGTACGTTTGTTAGCGTTCATAGCGTGTGAACGAGCATTACCAGTACGAGCTTTACGCCCAGTGATTGCACATACTTTTGGCATTATATTTTCCTCCTCTTAAAAGAAGCTGAAAGATTTTTCAGTTCGATATTTCACATACTTTAATAATTTACCACAGACTTTTGCTATGCGCAAGCCTTATCAAGAAAAAAACCTTTACAGACAAAAACTGTACACTTTAAGAAAAGAGCGTTTTAGGGAGTTTCCACTAGCCTTCGCGCTTGCTTTACTTTGCATTGCATAGAGGAGTCTCATACAACGGATTATGCGGGTTAAGCGCTCATAATTAATAATGCTAGTTATTTAGCGTCACTGTTTAACATTAAGACTTAGAAAGTATTTGCAACTACTAAGTTCCAGTAAATGGTATAACTCAGCATAGCATCGTGCGAACGCGATAAAACCATACTCCAACAAGATAAAGTAAATATAGCGGAATCTCTTTGTATAGTAATCCTAAATAATGTCCATTAATATCCGCGTCTCACTCCAAGTAAACTTGTGTTATGAAAAAATGAGTGCTCTCAGGGGTAAATTGGTTGCTTTCAGAATGCCATTGATTGCTCTCGGCAGTAGTTTGGTTGCTCTCAGACTAGAACTGGTTGCTTTCGACAGCTGTTGGTTGCCCTTAGCCATTTATTGGAGATACTTATTATGCAACTACTTAATTGGAGGTATTTAGTGCGGGGGCGCGAGTCTCGCTACCGGAAAGCGAAGCGCCGACGTGCTAAATTTAAGCGCTCGCTTTCTTCAACATACTACCATACAGTTTCCCCAAACATTGAATCTATAGACGAAAAGAAACGTTTCTTTTATAATTTCAATGGATGTAGTACAATTATGGGTAGTCAAAAAGACTTGGGAGGTTTCAACATGTCAATTGAATTGAAAAACGAATTCGGACAAATTGATATATCGCAAGATGCAGTTGCTCAAATTGCTGGCGGGGCTGCGATTGAGTGCTATGGGATCGTTGGTATGGCCTCAAAGCACCAAATAAGAGACGGACTAACAGATATATTGAGAAAAGAAAACTTCACAAAAGGTGTAGTTGTGAGACAAGAGAAAGAGAATCTACATATTGATATGTATATTATTGTAAGTTACGGAACGAAGATTTCTGAGATAGCTTATCAAATACAATCGAAAGTGAAATACACACTTAACAAATCTCTTGGAATGTCAGTGGAATCCGTAAATGTATATGTACAAGGAGTCCGCGTGGCAAACGTGTGAATAAGGAGAGAACATAATGAAATTAATTAATGGAATTCAATTTGCGGATATGGTCAAGATGGGAGCGCATCATCTTTTTCAAAACGCAGATTATGTAGACGCACTAAATGTGTTTCCAGTACCGGACGGGGATACAGGAACAAATATGAATCTTTCCATGACTTCGGGTGCAAAAGAAACTGCTGCGCATACAGGAGAGCATGTCGGGAAAACGGCACAAGCCCTATCTAAAGGATTACTTATGGGGGCACGTGGTAATTCAGGTGTAATTTTATCGCAATTGTTTAGAGGTTTTGGAAAATCGGTGGAGAGTTATGACACTTTGAATGCCAAACAATTTGCACAAGCATTGAACTATGGGGTAGAAACTGCATATAAAGCAGTGATGAAGCCTGTCGAAGGTACTATCCTAACAGTGGCAAAAGATGCTGCAAAAAAAGGTGTTGAAGTAAGTGAAACAGAGGATGACATTCGTACGTTAATGGCAGAAGTTGTGGAAGAAGCGAAACAATCGTTAAACAGAACTCCTGATTTATTACCAGTGTTAAAAGAAGTAGGTGTAGTAGATAGTGGTGGGCAAGGGCTTGTTTTCGTCTATGAGGGCTTTTTGGCTAGCTTGAGAGGGGAAGCGCTTCCTGAAAAAACGGTTGCTTCTTCGATGGACGATTTAGTAAGTGCAGAGCATCATAAAAGTGTGCAAGGATTTATGGATACGGCAGACATTGAATTTGGTTTCTGTACCGAATTTATGGTCCGTTTAGAAGAAGGTAAAAAAGCATTTGACGAGACACAGTTTCGTAATGATTTAAGTGCCTTCGGAGATTCTTTATTAGTCATTTCAGATGAAGAAGTAGCGAAAATCCATATTCACTCGGAAACACCAGGCGACGTATTAACATATGGTCAGCAATATGGTGATTTGATCAAAATTAAAATTGAAAATATGCGCGAGCAACACTCGGAAATCGTAGGCGATGATTTCGCTAAAGAAGCGCCTTCGAAAAAACAAGAGGTACATCCATACGCTGTAGTTACAGTTGCCATGGGAAGCGGCGTTTCAGACCTGCTTAAAAGCTTAGGTGCATCTGCTGTCATCGAAGGTGGTCAAACAATGAATCCTTCCACAGAAGATATCGTCAAAGCAATTGAAGCTGTTGGAGCAGAGCGCGTATTAATATTACCTAATAACAAAAATATCGTGATGGCTGCTGAGCAGGCGGCAGAAGTGTTAGGAATCGAAGCTGCTGTTGTACCAACAAAAACAATCCCACAAGGAATGGCAGCTATCTTAGCATTCAATCCGCAGGCAACTGTAGAAGAAAATCAAAAAAATATGACAAACGCGTTTGCGCATGTCAAAACAGGACAAGTTACTTTTGCGGTACGTGACACGTCAATTGATGGTGTGGAAATTAAAAAAGATGACTTCATGGCACTTGCAGAAGGGAAAATTATTTTATCAAACCCTTCTCGAGAAGAATCTGCAACAAGCTTAGCAAAAGCATTGATCGATGAAGATGCAGAAATCGTTACGATCATTTACGGGGAAGAAGTTTCAGAAGAAGAAGCAAATGCTTTTGCTACATTCATCGAGGAACAGTATGAAGATGTTGAAGTGGAAGTTTATAACGGTAAACAACCTCTTTATCCATATATTTTATCTGTCGAATAATACGATGCCACGGGAAAAAGAAGTTCCCGTGGTATTTTTATGCACTAGGAATTTAAAAATGTTAGAGCCCGTTAGATTGTTTTGGTAGCGTGCATTGGTTGAGTTGTCGCTTTCAACATACTGATAAGTTAACGAATTCCATGAATTATTCCTATATGCTATATCAGATTAGTAAA
The DNA here is from genome assembly GCF_044754065.1 of Psychrobacillus sp. NPDC093180. Lineage (NCBI taxonomy): Bacteria > Bacillati > Bacillota > Bacilli > Caryophanales > Bacillaceae > Psychrobacillus > Psychrobacillus sp. NPDC093180. Next base: position 64,346 of record NZ_JBIVOJ010000005.1, read on the forward strand.
TGTTGGAACGTAATGTAGCGGCTGGAGGCACAGTTTGCGCTTGAAAGCGAATACCGGCGCGATAAATCACAGTGTATGTTGTTTCATATTTTTTCAAGTAAGTAGCAAGGAAAGAAGACAGAGAGGTTACTCTAGTTTAATCCTTTTGTTAATTTAGTATTTTAGGTGTAAAATAGAAGATAAATATAATAGTCAACTGGAGGTCTATGCATTGAAATTCAAATCCGTTTTTGACATAATTGGACCCGTTATGATTGGACCATCCTCTTCCCATACGGCAGGAGCAGCACGAATTGGTCGAGTGGCAAGGGATTTATTTGGAAAACAGCCTACATGGGCAAAAATACATTTATATGGATCTTTTGCAGAAACGTATAAAGGACATGGTACAGATGTGGCCATAATTGGCGGATTGCTCGATTATGATACATTTGATGAGCGCATTAAAACGGCTTTTGAAGATGCGGAAAAATTAGGGCTTACTTTTGAGTTTATACCGGAGACGGCAAATACAGAGCATCCAAATACCGCGCGCATCGTTATTGGCGATGGCCAGCAGGAAATGTCCATGGTTGGTATCTCTATTGGTGGTGGGAAAACTGAAATTACCGAGTTAAATGGATTTCCATTACGACTTTCTGGTAATTTAGCAGCCATTTTAGTAGTGCACGAAGACAGATCTGGTTGTATTGCAAATGTAGCTAATTGTTTAGCGAAGTACGATATAAATATTGGTCATATGGAAGTTTCTCGAAAAGAAAAAGGAAATATGGCGTTAATGGTTATAGAAGTGGATCAAACAGTGGATGAGCAAATACTTGAGGAAATTGGTAAACTACCGAATATTACACAAGTAACGAGAATAGCAGATTAAGGGGGATGTCAGATGGATGTGTTATTTCATAATGTTCGTGAGTTAGTAGATAGAGCGAATAGTGAGCAAAAGCTCATTTCAGAAATTATGATAGAACAAGAAATGTTAATCACAGGTCGTTCCCGTGAAGAAATTATGGCTCAAATGGATCGTAATTTGACTGTCATGGAAGAAGCGGTTGAAAAAGGATTGAATGGTGTTCGCTCTACTTCCGGTTTAACTGGAGGAGATGCAGTACTTCTTCAAGCTTATATGAAAAAAGGGAATACTTTATCTGGGGAGTTAATGCTAGATGCTGTCAGTAAAGCGGTAGCTACAAATGAAGTAAATGCGGCAATGGGAACTATTTGCGCTACTCCAACTGCAGGTTCTGCGGGAGTTGTACCAGGTACTTTATTCGCCGTGAAAAATAAATTAAATCCGACAAGAGAACAAATGATTCGTTATTTGTTTAATGCGGGAGCATTCGGGTTTGTTGTTGCGAACAATGCTTCGATTTCTGGGGCGGCTGGTGGCTGTCAAGCAGAAGTAGGGTCAGCAGCGGGAATGGCAGCGGCAGCAATTGTAGAAATGGCTGGTGGAACACCGGAACAAAGCTCTACTGCATTTGCGATCACGTTAAAAAATATGCTTGGTTTAGTTTGCGATCCTGTAGCGGGATTAGTAGAAGTTCCTTGTGTGAAGCGAAATGCAATGGGTGCTTCGAATTCATTGGTGGCAGCTGATATGGCGCTAGCTGGTGTCACTAGTCGTATTCCTTGTGATGAAGTAATTGACGCAATGTATAAAATTGGACAAACAATGCCAACTGCTTTAAAGGAAACAGCTCAAGGCGGTTTAGCGGCAACTCCTACTGGAAAATGGTTAGAGGCGAAAATTTTCGGCGGAGCAGTTGTCACTAGTGGTAACTAAAAAAGATGAGTTAGTAACTTCCTTAAAAGGAGTGGGAAGTGGATCTGCTAACGCATTGCGAGAACTCGGTATTGAGACTTTAGAAGATTTAGTGATGACTTTTCCTTACCGACACGAGGATTTTCGATTAAAAAATATAGCAGAAACACCACATAATGAGCGTGTTACTGTAGAAGGAAGGGTCGAAAGTGAGCCTTCCTTACTTTTTTTAGGGCAGAAAAAATCTAGGATGCAAGTTCGTTTATTGGCGGGACAGCATCTGATTAAAGCAGTATTTTTCAACCAAGCATATTTAAAAAATAAAATAATTCCAGGATCCATCGTTACCGTAACTGGTAAATGGGATCGAGGTAGACAGGTTATTAATGTGTCTGCTTTTTCAGCAGGTCCTAAAACAGATCAACAAGACTTTGAACCGGTTTATTCGTTAAAAGGTTTAATAAGCCAAAAGGTCTTCCGTAAATTTATGCGTCAAGCGTTAGATGAAGTGAATGGTCATTTAATAGACCCTTTACCAGAATCGATAAAGGGTCCTTATCGACTGCCGGATATATCGGAAGCATTGGAAGGGATACATTTCCCTCAAAATGTAGAGCATTCGAAAAATGCACGAAGACGCTTTGTGTATGAAGAATTGCTCATTTTTCAGTTGAAAATGCAAGCAATAAAAAAAGCTCGCAAAGAACAAAATGTAGGAAATAGTATAGCATTCGATAATGAAAAACTGAAAAAGTTAATAGAAACATTGCCGTATGAACTAACAAACGCACAAAAAAGAGTCGTAAATGAGATTTGCCGTGATTTGAAAGAACCACATCGGATGAATCGATTACTTCAGGGAGATGTAGGTTCTGGTAAAACGATTGTGGCGGCGATTTGTTTGTATGCAGCAATTACAGCCGGGTATCAAGGTGCGCTGATGGCGCCTACAGAAATTTTGGCTGAACAACATGCCAGCTCTTTAGATGAGTGGCTAGCACCAATTGGTATCAAAATTGCTTTGCTTACAGGGTCGACCAAAACGAAAGCTCGTCGAACAGTACTTGAAAACTTAGAAGCAGGAAATATCGATTTATTGATCGGAACACATGCTTTAATACAGCCAGATGTGGTATTTAAACAGCTTGGCTTAGTAATTACGGATGAACAGCATCGTTTTGGTGTCGAGCAAAGAAGAGTATTAAAAGAAAAAGGCGAAAATCCAGATGTATTGTTTATGACGGCAACTCCTATTCCAAGAACTTTAGCCATTACTGCTTTTGGAGAAATGGATGTCTCTATTATCGATGAAATGCCCGCTGGCCGTAAAAAAATAGATACATATTGGATGAAGCAAGAGCAACTCCATAAATTGATCGTTCGCTTAAAAGCGGAATTGGCAAAAGGAAGACAAGCCTATATTATTTGTCCGCTTATCGAGGAATCGGAAAAGTTAGATGTTCAAAATGCAGTAGATGTGTACAATATGATGGCAGCTGAACTGGGCGCTGATTATTCGGTTGGCCTCATGCATGGTCGCTTACACCCGGATGAGAAAGACGAAGTGATGCGTAGCTTCTCAGATGGAGAAGTGAAAGTACTCGTTTCTACCACAGTTGTGGAAGTTGGTGTGAATGTGCCCAATGCGACATTTATGATTATTTTTGATGCGGAGCGTTTTGGCCTTGCACAGCTTCATCAGCTCAGAGGTCGTGTAGGCCGTGGGGAGCATCAATCGTATTGTATATTACTAGCTGATCCGAAATCAGAAGAAGGAAAAGAGCGCATGATGTCCATGACCGAAACAAATGATGGGTTTGTTTTAGCAGAAAAAGATTTAGAACTAAGAGGACCTGGAGACTTTTTCGGTCGAAAGCAAAGCGGTTTGCCCGAATTTAAAATGGCAGATCTTGTGCATGATTATCGAGCGCTTAATACGGCAAAGGTGGATGCTGAGAAGCTTTTAAGCTCGGATGAATTTTGGGAGTCCGAGGAAATGGAAGCTCTCCGAACCATTCTTATCCATTCAAAAGCGCTAGATGGAGAACGTATCGATTAAAAAGAATGCGAGATGGATGTGAATCTATTCTTGCATTCTTTTTTTAATATTTATATACTGATATTAGTACCAAGTGCTAAAATGGTGGTGATTGGATGAAATACACTAAAAAAGACAGACAGCAACTACTTCTAGAGACATTAGAGAAAAATCCATTTATCACAGATGAACAATTGGCTTCGACCTTTAACGTAAGCGTTCAAACGATTCGTCTTGATCGAATGGAGTTATCTATCCCTGAATTACGTGAACGAATAAAATCAGTAGCGGCACATAATTTTGGAGAAGAAGTTAAGTCACTTCCGCTAAATGAGGTAATTGGAGAAATTATCGATATCGATTTAGATAAACAAGCTATTTCTATATTGGATATTACCCAAGACCATGTATTTGCAAGAAATGGCATTGCAAGGGGGCATCACTTGTTTGCACAAGCAAATTCCTTAGCTGTAGCTGTTATAAATGATGAATTAGCACTTACTCGAAAATCTACGATTACGTTTGTGAAACCTGTTAAAGCAGGAGATAGAGTAATTGCAAAAGCAGTCGTTCTATCTAGCGATACAGAAAAAAATAGTACGTTAATCGAAGTGACTAGTAAAGTAGAAAATGATACCGTTTTTATCGGTCAATTTAGTATGTACCGAGTAACAAAGTCTTAAATAAAGGTGATGACAAATGAAAATTTCCATTGATGCAATGGGGGGAGATAATGCCCCGCATGAAATTGTAAAAGGTGTATATGAAGCGCTACAAGCTTTTGATGATATTGAAATCCAATTGTATGGGAACGAACAACAGTTAAATCCCCTCCTTAAAGTACATGACCGATTAAAAGTAATCCATACCGAGGAAGTGATAGAAGGGACGGATGAACCTGTACGTGCCATTCGAAGAAAGAAAAATTCTTCCTTAGTCAAAATGGCTGAATCTGTGAAAAACGGTGAATCAGATGCTTGTGTGTCAGCTGGGAACACAGGTGCATTAATGGCTGCTGGTTTGTTTGTTGTTGGACGTATTGACCAAGTAGATCGTCCGGCGCTTGCCCCTACTTTGCCGACGCTCGATGGAACAGGATTTGTTATGCTGGATTTAGGAGCAAATTCAGATGCAAAGCCGGAGCATTTAGAGCAGTTCGCGGTTATGGGAAGTGTCTATGCGGAAAAAGTTCGTGGCATTGCAAACCCTCGTGTAGGACTATTAAATATCGGTACAGAAGATATAAAAGGAAACGATTTAACAAAAGCTGCATTCGAATTATTGAAAAATGCACCGATTAACTTTATCGGCAATGTAGAGTCTCGGGATTTGTTAAATGGCGTTGCAGATGTAGTCGTAACAGATGGTTTTACAGGTAATATGGTTTTAAAAACAATTGAAGGTACGGCATCAAGCATTTTTACTCTGCTGAAAGAAGCGTTTAATACTTCTACCAAAACAAAACTCTCTGCTTTATTAGTAAAAGACCAGCTTCGTGGATTGAAAAACAAGCTAGACTATACGGAGTATGGTGGTGCGGGATTATTTGGTTTAAAAGCGCCTGTTATTAAAGCGCATGGTTCTTCCAATGCGAACGCTATTTTCCATGCAATCCGCCAAGCAAGAACGATGGTGGAGTACGACGTGTGTGGAATTATTCATAGTACATTAAGAAAGGAATTATCCAATGACTAAAATTGCATTTATTTTTCCAGGACAAGGCTCCCAATCTGTTGGGATGGGTCAGCAACTGATTGAAAGTAACGAAGATAGTAAAAAATATTATGAGCAAGCGGATGAAGTATTAGGATTTTCTTTATCGAACATTATGCTAGAAGGTCCAGCGGAGGAATTAACAAAAACTTACAATGCGCAACCTGCTCTACTGACAACTAGTACAATGGTTGCGAAAAAATTGTTAGATGCGGGCATCACTCCAGATTATACGGCTGGGCACAGTCTAGGAGAGTATTCTGCACTTGTAGCTTCAGGTGTAATGAGCTTTGAAGATGCTGTTTTATTAGTTCATAAAAGAGGACTTTTTATGAATGAAGCAGTACCTGCTGGAGAAGGGGCAATGGCTGCTATTTTAGGGCTAGACAAAGACTCGTTAATCGACGTAACGAAAGAAGTGTCTGCAAATGGCGAAACTGTACAAGTAGCCAACCTAAATTGCCCAGGGCAAATCGTTATTTCTGGAACTGCTACTGGAGTGGAAGAAGCTTCTGCTAAAGCAAAAGAAGCTGGTGCGAAAAGAGCAATCCCATTAGTAGTAAGCGGGCCATTCCATTCTGAGTTAATGCGACCAGCAGCAGCTAAATTAGATGATGCCATCTCTTCGCTTGACTTAAAAGAAGCGGAAATTCCAGTTATTTCGAATGTAACCGCACTTCCGGTGACTGAAAGCGCGACTATTAAAAACCTATTAGTGGAGCAGCTTTATTCACCTGTACGATGGGAAGAATCCATCGGGAAAATGATCGATCTTGGTGTCACTACATTTATCGAATGTGGTCCAGGAAAAGTATTAAGTGGATTAGTGAAAAAAATCGATCGTTCTGTTACGACGTATTGTGTACATGATGAGGAATCATTGCAGCAAGTAATGGACTTGTTAGGAGAGAATGTAAATGGGTAAATTAGACGGAAAATCAGCAATCGTTACAGGAGCATCTCGCGGGATTGGAAAAGATATTGCGCTATACCTAGCAAAAGAAGGTGCAAAAGTTGCGGTTAACTATAGCGGAAGCAAAGAAAAAGCAGAAGCGGTAGTAGAAGAAATCAAAGCACTTGGTGGCGAAGCATTTGCGATTCAAGCAAATGTAGATCAATCAGAAGATATTAAAGAATTGGTGAGTGCTACACTTGAACAATTCGGTTCGATTGATATTCTAGTAAATAATGCAGGTATTACACGCGATAATCTACTAATGCGTATGAAAGAGCAAGAATGGGACGATGTGCTTAATACGAACTTAAAAGGCGTATTTTTATGCACGAAAGCTGTCACAAGACAAATGATGAAGCAACGTGCTGGCCGTATTATTAATATTACGTCCATTGTTGGTGTATCAGGTAATCCAGGGCAAGCGAATTATGTAGCGGCTAAAGCTGGCGTTATTGGATTAACCAAAACGTCTGCACTAGAGCTAGCAAGTCGTAATATAACGGTGAACTCTGTGGCACCAGGATTTATCACAACAGATATGACAGATGCACTTCCGGAAGAAGTGAAGGCACAAATGTTGAGCCAAATCCCGCTTGCTAAGTTTGGTAATACAGAAGATATTGCAAAAGCAGTTGCGTTTTTAGCTTCCGATGATGCAAACTATATTACAGGACAAACATTACATGTAAACGGCGGAATGTTCATGTAATCTCCTCTTTCATTAGACGAGAGAATTTTGTATAATCATTGAGGGGAGGTGACTAATGTGTCAACAGTATTAGAACGCGTAACAAAAGTAATCGTGGATCGTCTAGGTGTAGACGAAAGCGAAGTGAAACTAGAAGCATCTTTCCGTGATGATCTAGGTGCTGACTCCCTAGATGTAGTTGAATTAGTAATGGAACTGGAAGATGAGTTCGATATGGAAATTTCAGATGAAGATGCTGAAAACATTTCAACTGTAGGTAGTGCAGTTAGCTATATTGAAAGTAAACAAAGCTAATGACAAATAGCGAAAAGAGACGTTCTATTATTCCAGGTGAATAAGTAGGACGTCTCTATTTCTTTTTGCACAATGCTTTATAAACAGGTAAACTTAAAAGCATACGTGAAAAAGTGAAAAAAGTGAGGAAGGCAGATTATTCATGAAAGTAAATCGCAAAAATAATCAAATCAGAAAAGCAGTATTCTCTGAAAATGTAAAAGAAAAGTTTGAACAGTTTCAACAGCATTTTCAAATTCAATTTAATAATCCAGCACTATTGTATCAAGCCTTTACCCATTCATCCTATGTGAATGAGCATCGACGGAAATTTTTTGCCGATAATGAACGCTTAGAATTTCTTGGTGACGCCGTATTAGAATTATCTGTTTCCCAATATTTGTTTCAACAATATACAATGATGAGTGAAGGGGAGTTAACAAAGCTCCGTGCGGCAATCGTTTGTGAGCCTTCACTTGTGTTATTTGCTAATGAGTTAAACTTTGGTAAATATGTATTGCTTGGAAAAGGAGAGGAACTAACAGGCGGACGAGAAAGACCGGCGTTACTTGCAGACGTGTTTGAGGCGTTTGTTGGCGCATTATATTTGGATCAGGGGTTAGATGAAGTCGTCTCCTTCTTACAAAAAATTGTCTTTCCGAAAATAGAACTCGGTGCTTTTTCGCATGTGATGGATTATAAAAGTCAGTTACAAGAGGTTGTTCAACAGCATAATAATGGAACACTAAGCTATGAAATTGTAGAGGAAAAAGGACCGGCGCATAATCGTACGTTCGTTTCGCGTGTCTTACTAAACGCGAAAGAATTAGGTATTGGTAAAGGTCGTTCCAAAAAAGAAGCAGAGCAACAAGCAGCAAGACTAGCAATACTTGCAATAAAGGATCAAGAACAGGGGGAATAATCATTGTTCCTTAAAAGATTAGAAATTATTGGTTTTAAGTCATTTGCAGACCGAATTGGTATAGATTTTGTACCGGGAGTTACAGCGGTTGTAGGTCCAAATGGTAGTGGAAAAAGTAATGTGACCGATGCAATACGTTGGGTACTAGGGGAACAATCTGCTAAATCATTACGTGGTGCGAAAATGGAAGATGTTATTTTTGCAGGAAGTGATTCTAGAAAAGCCCTAAACTTTGCTGAAGTTACATTGATACTAGATAACTCGGACAATTTAGTTTCGCTTGATTTTGCAGAAATTAGCGTAACTAGAAGGGTTTTTAGATCCGGCGATAGCGAATATTTATTGAACAAACAATCATGCAGGTTGAAGGATATTACCGATTTGTTTATGGATTCTGGTCTTGGAAAAGAAGCTTTCTCCATTATTTCACAGGGCCGGGTCGATGAGATTTTAAATAGCCGTCCGGAAGATAGAAGAACTATTTTTGAGGAAACTGCTGGAGTACTAAAATACAAGCAGCGTAAAAAGAAAGCAGAATTTAAACTGATCGAAACAGATGATAATTTAAATCGTGTACTAGATATATTACATGAACTAGATGGTCGGATGGAGCCTTTACAAATTCAGTCTTCTCTTGCATCTGACTATTTACGAATGTCCGAGGAGCTAAAAGGTATTGAGATTGCTGTAATTGCACATGATTTACGATTATATGTTCAAGAAAATGCTACATTACATAGTAAATTACAAGCGATGGAAGAAACAAAACAATCACTTTTAGAACAAATTCATAAGATGGAAACTTCCATCCAAAAAGATCGAAAAACAATGTCCCAAATAGACGAAAAGCTAGACGCTGAACAAAGTGAACTAGTTGAGACAAGCTCTGAACTAGAACGGTTAGAAGGTCGTAAGCTTTTACTCGCAGAAAAGCAGCATAATGCAAGTCAGCAAATTTCTCAGCTAAGAAAGGCATTAGAAGAGGAACAAGAAAAGCTTGTTTCTTTTGAGCGCCAATTAAAAGAAAATAATGTTTCTAAATCAGAAAAACAACTTCTGTTAAAAGAGCTTCGTGCTAAAAAGCATCAAATTGATCTTGTATTAAGTAAATCTGCCTCGGAAGTAGAAGATGAAATAGAAGAGTTGAAAAGTACGTATATTGATCTATTGAACGAAGAAGCAACGATGAAAAATGAAATGAAGCATATGGAGCAGCAATTGCATTTTGAACATGTTTCTTCTGAAAAAATGATTGAAGACTATCGCGACATAAAAGAAGAGTTAGAGAAACTCACTGCCCGTAAACAGGAATTAGACAAATTGCTAGCAACCTGTCAAAAAGAATTAGAACAAAAACTAAATGACTTTGGGCAGAAGAGAAAAGCATCAGAACAACTAGAGACGACATTTGAAGAGCAGCAAACCATGCTTCAGAAAGCGTATCAAATGAAGCATCAAATGCAGGCAAGAAAAGACTCGCTAGAAGAGCTAGAATCTGAGTTCTCCGGATTTTTCCAAGGAGTAAAAGAAGTATTAAAGGCTAGAGACAAAAAGGAATTACAAGGAATTCATGGAGCTGTAGCAGAGCTGATCCAAATACCACATGAATACATGAATGCAATCGATACGGCTATTGGCCAACAATCTCAGCATATTATTACAGATACGAGCCAAGATGCACGAATGGCGATTGAATGGCTGAAAAAGAAAAGGGTTGGTAGAGCAACATTTTTACCACTCCAAGTGATGAAGTCTCGTAAATTAAACGAGCATACTTTAGCTTCGATTAGCGGACATCCATCATTTGTCAATACAGCGGATAAGCTTGTAAACTATAGCGATGGCTATCAAATTATTGTGGAAAATTTACTTGGCAGTATTATTATTGCAAAAGATTTAAAAGGCGCAAATGAAATGGCGTCTCGTTTACAGTATAAATACCGATTTGTCACGTTAGACGGAGATGTCGTCAATGCAGGGGGATCACTGACCGGTGGTTCGGTTAAACAGCAATCATCGCTATTTACACGTAAAGCAGAGTTGGATCAACTAAATGACAAGCTTATTGAACTAGAAAAGTCTGTATATCAGGCAGAAAAAGCCGTTTCTTCTAGGAAGCAAGAAGTTCAGCAGCTAAAAATTGAGTTAGAGGAAACTCGCCTTGCAGGTGAGACATTGCGAGGAGAGGAACTTCGACTACTTTCCGAAACGAGAGAATGTGCCGCTATCATTTCTAGACTTACACATCAATTACTAGAATATGATGAGGAAAAAACGGAAAAAAATCATTTACAAGAGAACCTAGTTCGTAAAAAAGAACAAACTGCAATTAGAAATGCGGAGATTAAGGAATCATTAGCTACTATTACTCAAACAATTGACCAACTACAATTGTTGAAACAACAATCGATTGAAGAAAAAGATAAGTTTCAAAATGAACTTGGGGAGCTACTATCTCATATCGCTGTCGTAAACGAACAAGTTTCCCAGCAAGAAAAAGAAAAAGCGCAGCTGGAAAGCTCCATTTTGACGAGTACCCAAAAAGTGGAGTCATTACAAAAAGAAATTGCATGGTATGAAAATGATGAACAAGGTGGTACTTCTGCAGAAGAGCTTGTTTTACTGATCGGTCAATTGAAAGAGAAAAAGGATCAATTGATCGAACAAATTCAGTCTGGCAAAACAAATAGGCTGGACCTTGTGCATCAAATAAGTAAATTCGAGCATACCTTGAAATCTGTACAAACTGAAGCAAACCTTCATGCAAATGTGGAACGAGAACTAGAGATTAAGCTAAGTAAGCTAGAAGTAGAGATGCATACTTTACAAAATCATCTAGAAGATACGTATGAAATGACTTTAGAAGAGGCTGAACGCGATTTCCCGTTTGATCTAGAAGAAGATTTGGCTCGCAAAAAAGTGAAGCTATTAAAACTTTCTATTGAAGAGCTTGGACCGATTAATTTAGGATCCATTCAAGAATTCGAACAGGTCAGTGAACGTCATGCATTTTTGACTGAACAAAGAGAGGATTTGCTCTCTGCTCAAGAAACATTGCATGAAGTGATAAAAGAGATGGACGAAGAAATGACGATTCGTTTTGAAACTACCTTCCAGGAAATACAGAAACATTTTAAAGTAGTATTCCGTGAATTATTCGGTGGTGGGCAGGCTGACCTTATCCTTACGGACCCAACTTCATTACTAGATACTGGTATTGATATTATCGCTCAGCCTCCAGGTAAGAAATTGCAAAACCTTTCCTTGTTGTCAGGTGGGGAGCGGGCGCTTACAGCGATTGCTTTGTTGTTTGCTATTCTCCATACAAGACCAGTACCATTCTGTATTTTGGATGAGGTAGAAGCGGCGCTAGATGAAGCAAATGTCACTCGTTATAGTGAATACTTGAAAAAATTCAGTCATGATACACAGTTTATCGTGATTACCCATCGAAAAGGAACGATGGAAGGCGCGGATGTTTTGTATGGTATTACGATGCAAGAATCCGGAATTTCTAAATTAGTTTCTGTTAAACTAGAAGAACAATTAGTGACGTAAAGGAGTTTATACGGATGAGTTTTTTTAAAAAGCTAAAAGATAAAATGCTTGGTACGACAGAAGAAGTCCAAGAAACGGTTACGGTAACAAACAAGTTTAAAGAAGGATTGGCTAAAACGAGAAACCAATTTACATCTAAAGTAAATGATCTTGTTGCAAAGTATCGTAAAGTAGATGAAGAATTCTTCGAGGAATTAGAAGAAATTTTACTGCAAGCGGACGTTGGTTTTGAAACTGTAGACGAGCTAATGGAAGCATTACGCTTTGAAGTACAGCGTAAAAATATAAAAGACACAGCAGGAATTCAGTCAGTTATTTCCGAAAAGCTAGTAGAAATTTATGAAGCTGGCGAAGAGAATATAACGGAACTCCAATTGGAAAACGAAGGATTATCGGTTATTTTATTTGTCGGAGTAAATGGTGTGGGAAAAACTACTACAATTGGAAAACTTGCACATCGTCTAAAAGGAGAAGGAAAAAAAGTAATGCTTGCTGCCGGAGATACATTCCGTGCAGGAGCTATTGACCAACTTCAAGTTTGGGGCGACCGAGTAGGTGTAGAAGTGATTAAACAAGCAGAAGGCTCTGACCCAGCTGCAGTTATGTACGACGCTATTAGAGCAGCAAAAAATAGAAATGCAGATGTATTAATATGTGATACTGCAGGTCGTCTGCAAAATAAAGTTAACTTAATGAATGAATTAGAGAAAATTCATCGCGTTATTTCTCGGGAAATACCGAACGCTCCGCATGAGGTATTACTTGCTTTAGACGCTACAACAGGTCAAAATGCATTGGTGCAAGCGCAAACTTTTAAAGAAGCTACAAATGTTACAGGTATCGTATTAACTAAGTTAGATGGTACTGCAAAAGGTGGTATTGTGTTAGCTATTCGTACGAAGCTGCATATACCGGTTAAATTCGTTGGGCTTGGTGAACAAATGGATGACTTACAACCGTTTGATGCGGAGAAATATGTATATGGACTTTTTGCAGAAGGTCTAGAGCATGAAAGTGAAAATGAATCAGACAAGTAATTTTACTTGACAGATGCATCGGCAGTTACTAAACTAGAGAATGACAATTGAATAGGAGAGATGGAAATGATTGAAAAAACAACTCGTATGAATTTTTTATTCGATTTCTATCAAGCTCTATTAACCGATAAACAAAGAAGCTATATGCAGCTTTATTATTTAGATGATTTATCACTTGGAGAAATAGCAGAAGAATATGATATTTCGAGACAAGCAGTTTATGATAATATTCGGCGAACAGAGGCAATGCTAGAAGAATATGAAGAGAAGCTTAATCTGTTTACGAAATTTGAAAAACGGCAAGAAACGATTGATGAGCTATTGCTAGTAGTAAAAGATCAATCATCTGAAGAAACACTGATTCAACTCATTAATCAATTAAAAGAATGGGATTAGGAGGCGGCGTGCATGGCATTTGAAGGATTAGCTGAGCGACTCCAAGGGACGCTTCAGAAAATCAAAGGTAAAGGAAAAATTTCTGAAGCAGATGTAAAAGAAATGATGAAAGATGTAAGACGTGCGTTAATTGAAGCGGATGTTAACTTGAAAGTCGTGAAAGAATTCGTCAAAAATGTATCCGAACGAGCAGTTGGTCAAGAAGTGATGAAAAGTTTAACTCCTGGCCAGCATGTCATTAAAATCGTTAAAGATGAATTAACGGAGTTAATGGGTGGGGAGCAAAGTCAGATTTCTTTTGCAACGAGACCTCCGACTGTCATTATGATGGTTGGGCTTCAAGGTGCAGGTAAAACGACTACTACCGGGAAGTTAGCAAACGTACTTCGAAAAAAATACAACAAAAAGCCTTTACTTGTTGCCGCGGATATTTATCGCCCGGCTGCAATAAAGCAGCTAGAAACGCTCGGAAAGCAGTTATCTTTACCGGTTTTTGCATTAGGGACAGATGTTTCACCTGTTGAAATTGTCAAACAGGCACTTGAACATGCAAAAGAAGAGCATCATGATGTTGTAATGATCGATACAGCAGGTCGACTTCATATTGACGAAACACTTATGCAGGAGCTAAAAGACATTCGTGCCATTAAAGAACCAGACGAAATCTTCTTGGTTGTCGATGCGATGACGGGACAAGATGCAGTCAATGTTGCGAATAATTTTAATGAAACTCTAGGTATCACAGGTGTTCTCTTAACGAAACTAGACGGGGACACTCGTGGTGGAGCGGCTTTATCTATTCGTTCCGTAACGCAAAAGCCTATTAAATTTGTCGGGATGGGCGAAAAGATGGATGCATTAGAAGCTTTCCACCCAGAACGTATGGCTTCTCGTATTTTAGGTATGGGAGATATGATGTCTCTAATCGAAAAAGCGCAAGCAAATGTAGACGAAGAAAAAGCGAAGGAATTAGAAGAAAAATTCCGTACGCAGTCTTTTACATTTGATGACTTTTTGGAGCAGCTTAGCCAAGTTAAACAAATGGGACCATTAGATGAAATTTTGAAGATGCTTCCAGGGGCAGGTAAGATTAAAGGGTTGGAAAATGCAAAAGTCGATGAAAAGCAAATGGATCGTGTAGAAGCCATTATTTACTCGATGACGGCAAAAGAAAAAACAACCCCTGAAATTATCAACGGTCCAAGAAAAAAACGAATTGCCAAAGGATCTGGAACAACGATTCAAGACGTAAACAGATTATTGAAGCAATTTGAAGACATGAAAAAAATGATGAAACAAATGACGAACATGCAACAAAAAGGAAAGAAAAAGATGAGAATGCCTGGTTTAGACTCACTTTTTAAGTAAAATTTCTAGAAAAAAATAAGGTGTTAAGAAAAAACACTTTACAAACAAATAAAAGCTTGATAATATACTATCTTGTGTGAAACTATTCGGAGGTGCAATAAAAATGGCAGTTAAAATTCGTTTAAAACGTATGGGAGCAAAAAAATCTCCTTTCTATCGTATTGTAGTAGCAGACTCTCGCTCACCACGTGATGGTCGTCAAATTGAAACAGTAGGTACTTACAACCCACTTACAAAACCAGCTGAAGTTAAAATTAACGAAGAATTAGCGTTAAAATGGCTTCAAGACGGTGCGAAACCATCTGATACAGTACGTAACTTGTTCTCAGAACAAGGAATTATGGAAAAATTCCATAACGCAAAAATCGGCAAATAATCGGAGGGGACAATGTGAAGCAGCTGATCGAAGCAATCGTTAAACCATTAGTTGATTATCCTGATAAAGTTCAAGTTGAAGAAGAGGAGAATGTAAACCGTATAGTTTATAAACTTTCTGTTCATCCTGAAGATATGGGGAAAGTAATTGGCAAACAAGGGCGAGTAGCAAAAGCCATTCGCACTATTGTTTACTCAGCAGCAGGCAGTCACCAAAAGAAAAAAACATATGTCGACATTCAAGATTAAGGGAGAACACTTTGTTCTTCCTTTTTTGATAGGAGGTAATAATAAATGGAATGGTTTAATGTTGGTAAAATTGTCAACACGCATGGTATTTGGGGAGAAGTTCGTGTTATTTCAACTACTGACTTTGCAGATGAACGCTATGAAGTAGGAAGTGAGCTTGGACTTTATAAAGCGGATGGATCTAAACCGATTATCGTCAAAGTGGCTAGTCATCGTAAGCACAAAAACTTTGATTTATTGACATTTGAAGGATATACATTATTAAAAGATGTAGAAGCTTTCAGAGATGCTGTATTGAAAGTATCGGAGAAGTATCTTTCGGATTTAGAAGAGAATGAATTTTATTACCATGAGATTATTGGCTGCTCGGTTGAATCATTGGAAGGTGAGGCAATCGGAACAGTTACAGAAATCATTCAAACCGGTGCTAATGACGTTTGGGCAGTTCAACCCGTAAAAGGGAAAACCCATTATATTCCGTATATCGAGGATGTTGTGAAATCGGTCGATATTGCAAATAAGAAAATTACGATTGACGTGTTGGATGGTTTATTATCATGATGAACATTCATATTCTTTCGCTTTTTCCGGAAATGTTTACGGGGGTTTTTAATTCCTCTATTTTGAAAAAAGCGCAGGAAAAAGAAGAAGTTGCGATAAATGTAGTTAATTTTCGAGAGTTTGCTGGGAATAAACATCACCAAGTAGATGATTATCCATACGGTGGAGGAGCCGGGATGGTGTTGAAGCCAGAACCCATTTTTAATGCAGTAGAGTCGCTTGTTCAGCATTCGGAACATAAACGTCGTATTATTCTTCTTTGCCCTCAAGGCGAGCGATTTACGCAGAAAAAAGCAGAAGAACTTGCAAAAGAAGAGGAACTTATCTTCATTTGTGGTCATTACGAAGGCTATGATGAGCGCATACGAGAGCATTTAGTGACAGATGAGATTTCCATTGGAGACTTTGTGCTTACCGGTGGAGAGCTAGCTGCAATGACTGTGGTGGATAGTGTTGTAAGACTATTACCGAATGTACTTGGAAAAGCTGCCTCACATGAACAAGATTCTTTTTCGACTGGACTATTAGAGCATCCGCATTATACTCGTCCGGTAGAATATCGCGGCTATAAAGTGCCGGATGTTTTATTGTCAGGTAATCATGCGGCCATTGATAAATGGAGAAGAGAACAGTCGCTGAAACGAACGGTAGAAAGACGACCTGATTTGTTAGACCAGGTTGAATTAAGTGATAAAGAAAAACAATTAATTAATGAATTAAAAAGCAAATTATAATTGCATGTAACAACTAGTTATGATATATTCTATTATGTACTTTTATGTGAAGTACTGATTTTGGGTGTTCCGCTGCAACAGTTAATGTGTGTAAGAGCATTCTAGAGAAGGAGAGAAAATGATGCAAAACATTATTGCAGAAATCACTAAAGAACAATTACGTACAGATCTTCCAACTTTCCGTCCTGGTGACACAGTTCGTGTACACGTTAAGGTAGTAGAGGGAACTCGTGAACGTATTCAAATGTACGAAGGTGTTGTAATTAAACGTCGTGGAGGCGGAATCAGCGAAACTTTCACAGTTCGTAAAATTTCTTCTGGCGTTGGTGTTGAACGTACATTCCCTGTACACACACCAAAAATTGCAAACTTAGAAGTTGTTCGTCGTGGTAAAGTTCGTCGTGCTAAATTGTACTACTTACGTGAACTACGCGGTAAAGCAGCTCGTATTAAAGAACGTCGCTAATAGTAAAAGTAAATGTTGTAGTGAAGGTGATGCCACTTTTGCTACAACATTTTTGCTTTTTAAAAGAAATGATGTCATTCTTTTTGCTTGAAACTAATTTTCCTTGTACAATATAGAGAGTGAATAAAGGAGGCAAATTGATGGAACAAGTAAAAAAAGAAAAGAATGAATTATGGGAATGGTCGAAAGCTCTTTTGATCGCTTTTGGACTCGCAGCAATAATTCGTTTCTTTTTATTTACACCAATTGTGGTAGATGGAGAATCGATGATGCCTACTTTAAAAAATGGCGATCGTATGGTTGTTAACAAAATTGGATATATGGTTGGCGGACCAGATCGTTACGATATAGTAGTATTTCATGCACCAGAACAAAAGAATTATATTAAACGAGTTATTGGTTTACCAGGTGATCATGTAGAATTTAAAAATGATCAATTATTTATCAATGGAAAAGAATTACCAGAACCATATTTAGAGGAATATAAAAGCGAACTTACTGAAGGAACGTTAACTGGTGACTTCACTTTGGAAGATATTACACAAGAAAATAAAATCCCCGAAGGATACATATTCGTAATGGGAGATAATCGTTTGTATAGTAAGGATAGCCGACATATTGGTCTCGTTAAGACAGACGAGGTAATCGGAAGTACAAATTTTGTATTTTGGCCTATGGATGATATTGGTTTTGTGAAGTAAAGAAGGTGGTACAAAAATGACGATTCAATGGTTTCCTGGTCATATGGCCAAAGCGAGAAGAGAAGTAACGGAAAACTTAAAACTAGTGGATATCATTTTTGAATTAATAGATGCACGTTTACCGTTGTCTTCAAGAAATCCGATGATTGATGAAGTAGTTCATCAAAAAACGAGATTGCTTATCCTTAACAAAATGGACATGGCAGATGAAGCGCAAACAAAAAAATGGATAGCTTATTTTGAGTCAAAAGGGCACCCTGCTGTCGCGATAAACTCTTTAGAGGGGAAAGGACTCCAAACAGTTTTCAAAGCCGCTAAAGAGCTTTTAAAGCCGAAATGGGATCGTATGAAAGACCGTGGCATTAAACCTCGTGCAATTAGAGCGATGATTGTCGGAATTCCGAATGTAGGGAAATCGACACTTATTAACCGATTTGCTAAGAAAAATATTGCTAGAACAGGTAATACGCCAGGCGTAACGAAAAAACAACAATGGATCAAAGTGGAAAGAGAAATTGAATTACTCGATACACCAGGTATTCTTTGGCCCAAGTTTGAGGATCAACAAGTTGGATATAAGTTAGCGCTCACAGGTGCGATTAAAGATGCGGTCATCAACATGGAAGACCTAGCTGTTTACGGACTTCGTTTCCTACAGGAGCATTATCCGAAGCGTATGGAAGAACGATATCAACTATCAGAGGTTAGCGAAGATTTAGTCGAAACGTTCGACCATATAGGAAAGCTGCGGAGATGTTACGCAGGTGGCGGAGAAATAGATTACGATCAAGTAGCAGAGTTAATTGTTCGTGACGTTCGCAGTCTCCATCTTGGTCGATTGACTTTCGATTTTGTAGAAGAATATTAATGCGAAAAATACCCTTCTTGCCATATGGTAAAAAGGGTTTTCTTGTTTTTAGGGCAGAGCGTCACATGGTGTGGTGACGGCTTCGAGACCAACATCCTCTTGATTCTACTGTTTAAATCCAGTAAATGGCAAAGGGCAACAGATTGCTAATGAAAGCAACCAAATCTATTCGGAAAGCAACTAAATTAGCGCGAGAGCAACCAAATTGACGATGAAAGCAGCCAATTTCTTAAAATAACAAGTTTACTTGGAATGAGACAAAGACAATAACAACGCATATTAATAAACATTGCGCGTTGGATTAAGAATGTTGCGCGAATGCCATACAATGTTGCGCGTTTCGATTATAACGTTGCGCATTTTTATTAGGCAAAAAATAAAGCGGGTACATTTGCCTTAGCGCGTCGAGCATCAGTCATGAGTCAAGCGAGAAACTAGCAGTCTTCGCTGTAGCTTGCAATGTTATATACCAACTAGTGAGAAAAACGAAAATATGTAAGCACTTTTTTAATTAAACGATAAATTAACCGATACATAATAGTAAGTAAGAGAAAGTAGATGTGAAAATGTTAAGTTTGAAAGAGATAAAAGAGAAATTAGAGCATGCAACCGGTTCAGAGACTTGGTTTACGGAGCTAGAAAGTGATACTAGAGTAGGTGCACAGAAATTAATTAGTAGCTGGAAAAGAAAGCAACAAAAGTTACTGTTAGAAAAACAAGCGCATGAAGAAAAGATATTATTTGATCGTAATTTTTGCGCAAACGAACATGATTTAGTAGCTGGAGTAGACGAAGCAGGAAGAGGACCATTAGCGGGACCTGTAGTAACAGCGGCTGTCATATTAAATACACAGGCTGAAGAATTGATCGGCTTAAACGATTCCAAGCAACTTTCCAGAGCAAAACGCAATGAACTAGCAAATATTATAAAAAACAATGCGATTAGTTATTTTATTCATTTTCAATCGGTTGAAATAATTGATGAATTAAATATTTACGAGGCAACAAAACAGTCGATGACGGAATCGGTCCTCCATTTACATAAACGTCCCTCTGTAGTGCTTGTTGACGCTATGAAGCTACCAATTGATATAGAGACACACTCCATTATTAAGGGAGATGCACAAAGTTTAGCGATTGCAGCGGCATCAATACTTGCTAAGACTGCCAGAGACGAGTATATGGATCAGTTACATGAAAAGTTTCCGCTTTATTTATTTAACAAACATGCAGGATATGGAACGAAAGAACATGTGGAGATGATTAAACAATACGGGCCCACTGAGCATCATCGAAAAACGTTTGAACCGATCAAGTCCATTTTAAAAATGAGGTGAATATATGACATCTCCATCTTTTTCAACTATTGGAGCACAGTCAACTCAAGCCGTTACAGCAGGTAAACAAATGCCGATGAAAGAAGGGCAAGTTGTACACGGAGTGATAAAAAAACTATATCCCAATCAAACGGCAGAGGTACAAATAGGCAATCAAAAAATCATTGCAAAGCTAGAAACACCTTTAAAAGCAGGAGATGCCCATTTTTTTCAAGTGTCGAAAGCATCTCCAGAAGTACAGCTAAAAGTAGTGACGGGTCCATTAACTGGAGGCAATACTTTAGCCCAACAAGCAACCCAGTTAATGCAGGCAATGAATTTAACGAAAACGAATGAGATGCAAGCGGTAACTCAATTTTTCTTGAAAGAGCAGTTACCTATCTCCAAAGAATTATTAATACAAGCGGAGCAGCTGTTAAAGCAACTGCCCCCAGGGACGTCGATTAAGGCAGCACTAGAAGGTATTCAAAAAATGACAGAATTAAAGCTGCCTATCACCCCAAGCATGTTAGAGACTGTTTTAAGTGGGAAATCCACGAGTGGGTTGCAGTCCTCCATCGAAAGCTTCAAACTCGCTTTACAACAAGATACGACTATTTCACAGGTTGTAAAAACGGATATGCAGCAAAGCTTACAGAAAATCGCAGAGCCTTTTCGCATGCCAGTAGCAGGTGCGATTATCGGAAAGCAACTAGAGATACTTCAAAATCAGCAAACAAGTAATTCGATGAGATTACCGATTTTACAAGCGTTAAAAGAAGCGGGAGTTTTACCAGCAGTTGCTTCTTTATCGAATCCAACACCTTTACTTAGCCAGCCTTCTTTACCAAATTCAGCGGGTCAATGGATGACGCAATTAGTAGAGGCGACTCCAACTGAAAAAGGGGTAGTTATGGAGCAACTCCGTAATTGGATAACTGCACAGCCATTATTGACAGTGGGGCAAAAAGAACAAGTATTATCTCTGATGAAAGAAAATAGCGAGGCTCAACCAATCCAAAATGCGCTTGTCAAAGTATTTGCGGAACAAAGCGGGCAGGCGATTTTTCGAGAAGATACAAATGGTTTAACTGCTAAAGACCATTTAGTTACGCTGCTCGGAAAAGGACAATCGACGGAAACTGTTAGTCAAATTTTACAACAAGTAAATACGCTGATTAAAAGTAACGCTAATAGTTTTAGTTCGCAATGGATGATGGAGTTCGAACAAGCCGTATTAAACCAATTGGATGGAAAAGCTTTTGAGCATGCGATGAAACAAGTGTTAAAATCACTTGGGTTTAGCTATGAAGCAAAACTAGGAACTAACAGCGAAGAAATAAGAAATATAGCGCATCAGTTAAAACCTCAATTAGTCGAATTGCTGCAAAATCATACAATCACTGCGTCCTTAAAAGAGAGCGCGGAGATGTTACTAGGACGAATGAACGGTTTGCAAATTTTGTCGGGAGAAAATGGCCCTCAGCATCAACTGCTCATGCAAGTGCCATTAGAATTTTTAGGGAAGAAAATGGATGCGACACTCGAGTGGAATGGTCGAATGAAAGAAGACGGGAAAATAGATTCTGATTTTGCGAGGATTATGTTTTATTTAAAATTGGAAACATTGGATGAGACGGTAGTAGATATGCAAGTGCAAAATAGGATAGTAACGATTAATGTTTTTAACAAGGATGCCCAGCTGCAACAGATTGCCAATGCATTTAAAAGTGCTTTAAAAGATGGCCTCTCATCGGTTGGATACACATTATCTGGTGTATTTATGAAAACTTTCGAAGAACAACAACTTGCATCAAAACTCCAGTCAAAAGTGGCTTCGAAACAATCGCAAGGAGTTGATATACGAATATGACAGAAGATAAACAAATCCGAAAAGAAGCAATTGCATTAAATTATAAACCTAGTGTAGTAGATGCTCCGACAGTAGTGGCAAAAGGAAAAGGTAAAATTGCGGAAAATATATTAGCGAAAGCAAAAGAGCATAATGTCCCTATCCAGCAAGATGCTAGTTTAGTAGAACTTCTTGGTCAACTGGATATCAATCAATCCATTCCGGAAGAGTTATATCAAGCGGTTGCAGAGGTATTCGCTTTTATATATAAGGTGGATCAGGAAAAAGGGAGCAATAATCTACTACTCTAATTTTTCGACTAAAAATCTGAATTTTTGATAATTTTATAAATGCTAGACTTTTGTGGACAAGTTGTGTCGGTTTTAATACAATGAATAAGGTAGTAAATTACTTGACACAAGTTTGATTGGAGGATGCAAGATGAATATCCATGAATATCAAGGGAAACAACTCCTCAGACAATATGGCGTAGCAGTTTCAAACGGAATTGTTGCTTTTTCACCTGAAGAGGCAGTAAAAGCGGCAAAAGAGTTAGGCTCAAGCGTTATTGTTGTTAAAGCTCAAATCCACGCAGGTGGACGAGGTAAAGCAGGCGGAGTAAAAATCGCAAAAAGTTTAGATGAAGTACGTGAATACGCGAAGGAACTTTTAGGGAAAGTGTTAGTAACACACCAAACAGGTCCAGAAGGTAAAGAAATTAAACGTTTACTAATCGAAGAAGGTAGCGATATTAAGAAGGAGTATTATGTAGGTTTAGTACTAGACCGTGCAACTTCTCGTGTAACATTAATGGGCTCTGAAGAGGGCGGTATGGACATCGAGGAAGTAGCTGCAAATACACCAGAAAAGCTTTTCTATGAAGAGATTGACCCTGTTGTAGGTTTGACAGGCTTCCAAGCTCGTCGCATGGCTTTTAATATGAACATTCCAGCAAAACTTGTTAATAAAGCAGCTAAATTTATGCTTGGCCTATACCAAGTATATAAAGAAAAAGATGCTTCTATCGTTGAGATCAATCCGTTAGTAGTAACTGCGGATGATAACGTTTTAGCGCTAGATGCAAAATTTAACTTCGACGCAAATGCTTTATATCGCCACAGCGATATTTTAGAAATGCGCGACTTTGATGAAGAAGATCCAAAAGAAATCGAAGCTTCTAAATACGACTTAAGCTATATTTCATTAGATGGAAACATCGGTTGTATGGTTAACGGAGCAGGACTTGCAATGGCTACAATGGATACAATTAGCTATTACGGCGGTTCACCCGCAAACTTCCTGGACGTTGGGGGCGGTGCTACAGCTGAAAAAGTAACGGAAGCATTTAAAATCATCCTTTCTGATGCAAACGTAAAAGGTATTTTCGTTAATATCTTCGGTGGTATTATGAAATGTGACGTTATCGCAGAAGGTGTTATTATTGCTGCGAAAGAAGTAGGTCTTTCAGTACCGTTAGTAGTACGTTTAGAAGGTACGAATGTTGATTTAGGTAAAAAATTATTAAATGAATCTGGCTTAAATATTATCGCTGCTGACTCAATGGCAGACGGTGCTCAAAAAATCGTTAATCTTGTAGGATAAGAAAGGCAGGGACATATTGTGGGCGTATATATTAATAAAGATACGAAAGTAATCGTTCAAGGAATTACGGGCTCAACTGCTCTTTTCCATACAAAACAAATGCTTGAATACGGTACGAAAATCGTTGCTGGGGTTACACCTGGTAAAGGTGGTACAGAAGTAGAAGGCGTTCCAGTTTTCAATACAGTAGAAGATGCTGTAAAAGCTACTGGTGCGAACGTTTCAGTAATCTATGTACCAGCTCCATTTGCTGCTGACGCTATTATGGAAGCGGTTGATGCGGAACTAGACATGACAATTTGTATTACTGAACATATTCCGGTACTTGACATGGTTAACGTAAAACGTTACATGGAAGGAAAGAAAACTCGTTTAGTAGGACCAAACTGCCCAGGTGTTATTACTGCTGATGAATGTAAAATTGGTATTATGCCAGGATATATTCATACTAAAGGACATGTAGGCGTTGTATCACGTTCAGGTACCCTTACTTATGAAGCGGTTCATCAATTAACTCAAGCTGGAATCGGTCAAACGACAGCTGTTGGTATTGGTGGAGACCCTGTTAACGGAACAAACTTTATCGACGTATTAACTGCGTTCAATGAAGATGAAGAAACATATGCAGTTGTAATGATTGGTGAAATCGGTGGTACTGCTGAGGAAGAAGCAGCAGCATGGATTAAAGCTAACATGAAAAAACCAGTAGTAGGATTTATTGGTGGTCAAACTGCTCCTGAAGGAAAACGTATGGGACATGCTGGAGCAATTATCTCTGGTGGTCAAGGTACGGCTGAAGGAAAAATCCAAGCGATGAAAGATGCAGGAATGAAAGTTGCTGCAACTCCATCAGTTATTGGTGATACTTTAATAGAAGCTATTAAAGAAGCAGGTCTTTACGACGCTTGTAAAACACATTAAGATAGTAGTACGGCACATCTTTTGGTGTTGCCGTACTATTTTTTATAGGAGGGAAGCAATGAAAGATGAACAATTCATACAACGATTTTTAGCTTTGCATTATGTATTTCCAGTTCCTTTAAACAAGATAAAACCTCTGCTTGAGTATGACCCTGAACTCACTCAATTAGAAACTATGAAGCCTTCTTTACTGGCAAGTATAGGTAAAATTTCGCAGAATCGAGCAATAAAATTGCGAGAAATGTACCTGAAATATGTAGATATCCCACTTCTGCAAATATACAAAAAACATTCTATATCCCCTATTATTTACACTAATCCCAATTATCCATCAAATCTATTAAACTTGTATGATCCACCGGCTGTTTTATATATAAAAGGTGATATAAATTTACTTTTAAATGATAAGAAACTTGCAATTATCGGTTCAAGAGAGGCATCCGAATACTCTAAAAGTAGTATTGAAAAAATTCTACCTCCATTAATACAAAATAATTTTGTCGTCGTTAGTGGACTAGCAAAAGGCGCAGATACATTAGCACATGAAATTACAATGCAATATGGTGGGAATACAATTGCTGTATTAGGCACTGGTTTTTTTCATGTGTATCCGAAACAAAATGAAAATCTAGCGCATAAAATGTCGAAAAACCAGCTGTTAGTAACGGAATATCCTCCGTATATAACGCCAAAAAAGTGGAATTTCCCTATGAGAAATCGAATTATTAGTGGATTGTCACAAGGTGTCGTTATTACAGAAGCAAAAGAAAAAAGTGGTACAGTTTCGACAATGGAGCATGCACTTGAAAACGGAAAAGAAATATTTGCGATCCCAGGGTCTATCTTTTCTCCCCTTTCCGCTGGCCCTCATCACCTTATACTAGAAGGGGCGAAGCCTGTTTGGGATGGCCATCAAATACTCGAAGAATTGCTCAAATAACAAACGAATAAAATAATTTAAAAATGAAAAGTCTTGCATTATTTATGAAACTGTTATACATTTTGCAACAGGTATTTGTTTTGAAGAATAAAGCGAGTTACCTTCTATAAGGAGGCAAATTTATGTCGGATTATTTAGTTATAGTAGAATCGCCAGCCAAAGCAAAAACGATTGAGCGATACCTTGGAAAAAAATATAAAGTAAAAGCATCGGTCGGTCATGTCCGCGATTTACCTAGAAGTCAAATGGGAGTCGACGTGGAAAATGACTATGAGCCAAAATATATTACGATACGAGGCAAAGGTCCTGTATTACAAGATTTAAAAAAAGCGGCAAAAAAAGCGAAGAAAGTATATCTCGCGGCTGACCCCGACAGAGAAGGAGAAGCGATTGCATGGCATTTAGCTAACTCCTTAAATGTTGATATAGAGTCAGACTGTCGCGTTGTTTTTAACGAAATTACTAAAGATGCGATTCTAGAATCCTTTAAGCATCCTAGACCGATTAATATGGATTTAGTAGATGCGCAACAAGCGAGAAGAATTTTAGATCGCCTGGTAGGTTACAATATAAGTCCTATACTATGGAAGAAAGTGAAAAAAGGTCTTTCAGCAGGCCGAGTTCAATCTGTTGCACTTCGATTGATCATTGACCGTGAAAACGAAATAAATAACTTTATCCCAGAAGAGTACTGGACGATCGAAGGGCAATTTGAAAAGGATAAAAAAGCATTTGATGCCCTTTACTATGGTACGGAAAAAGAAAAAGTAAAGCTGGCAAATGAACAAGAAGTAAAAGAAGTTCTAAGTGTCATGAAAGGCAAAAAATTCACAGTAACAAACGTTGTGAAAAAAGAACGAAAAAGAAATCCTGCACCTTCGTTTACAACTTCATCACTTCAACAAGAAGCGGCTCGTAAGTTAAACTTTAGAGCTAGAAAAACGATGATGCTTGCGCAGCAATTATACGAAGGTATTGACCTTGGTAAAAAAGAGGGTACTGTTGGTTTAATTACTTACATGAGAACAGACTCTACGCGAATTTCGGATACTGCTAAAGCAGATGCACAGGAATTCATTACAAAAGAATATGGTTCAGAGTTCATAGCACCGAAAAAAGTAGAAAAACAATCGAAAAAAGCACAAGATGCCCATGAAGCAGTGCGTCCCACAAGTGTTTTAAGAACACCAAATGAGTTGAAAGCGATTTTATCTCGAGACTTATTTCGTTTGTATAAACTAATTTGGGAACGATTCATCGCTAGTCAAATGGCACCTGCTATTTTAGATACAGTTGCAGTAGACTTGAAAAATGGAGAGGCCGTATTCCGTGCAAATGGTTCTCAAATAAAGTTCCCTGGTTTTATGAAAGTGTATGTAGAAGGTTCAGATGATCAAACAGACGACAAAGATAAACTCTTACCTGTTCTAGCTGTTGGGGATAAAGTAAGTGCCTTATCCATCGAACCAATACAGCATTTCACTCAACCACCTCCACGATATTCGGAAGCACGTCTCGTAAAAACTTTAGAAGAGCTAGGTATAGGTAGACCATCCACTTATGCACCGACACTTGATACGATTCAAAAAAGAGGATATGTTGCATTAGAAACAAAACGTTTCGTGCCTACCGAGCTTGGAACAATTGTGCATCAGCTTGTACTAGAATTCTTCCCAAACATTTTAAATATCGAATTTACCGTTCAAATGGAACAAGATTTAGATAGTATAGAAGATGGGCAAGTGAAATGGGTAGAAGTAATCGATGGTTTTTACAAGGACTTTGCAAAGCATGTAGAGCATGCAGATGCTGAAATGGAAAAGATCGTCATTAAAGATGAACCTACTGGAGAAGACTGTGAAGAATGTGGATCTCCAATGGTATACAAATTAGGACGTTACGGAAAATTTATGGCTTGTAGCAATTTCCCGGATTGTAGAAATACAAAAGCGATTATTAAGGAAATTGGAGTGCCATGTCCGTCATGTGAAACAGGACAAATCGTTGAACGTAAAAGTAAGACAAAACGATTATTCTACGGCTGCAACCAGTATCCAACATGTGAGTTTGTTTCTTGGGACAAGCCAATCAATCGACCATGTCCTAAATGTAATGCTATGCTAGTAGAGAAGAAATTGAAAAAAGGTATACAAATACAATGTGTTTCTTGTGATTATAAAGAAGATCCACAGAGTTAAAAGAAAGAAGGATACGACATGACTGAAATTGTAAACGTTATTGGTGGAGGGCTTGCTGGAAGTGAAGCAGCTTGGCAAATTGCAAAAAGAGGCGTAAAAGTACGTCTTTATGAAATGCGCCCTGTTAAACAAACACCAGCCCATCATACGGATAAATTCGCGGAGCTAGTATGCTCTAATTCTCTAAGAGCAAATAATTTAACGAATGCTGTAGGCGTTATTAAAGAAGAAATGCGTATGTTAGATTCACTTATTATTGATTCTGCTGATAATAGCAGCGTACCAGCTGGTGGTGCACTTGCAGTTGATCGCCATGATTTTGCTGGAAGAGTAACAGACGCAATTCGCAATCATCCATTGATCGAGGTAGTCAATGAGGAAGTAACAGAAATTCCTGAAGGTATTACTGTTATAGCAACCGGTCCTTTAACTTCTCCTGCTCTTGCAGAAAAAGTGAAAGAAATGACAGGGCAAGAATATTTATACTTCTACGATGCTGCTGCTCCGATCGTGGAAAAAGACAGCATTGATATGGACAAAGTATACTTGAAATCTCGTTATGATAAAGGGGAGGCAGCCTATTTAAACTGCCCGATGACAGAAGAGGAGTTCAATCGCTTTTATGATGCATTAGTAGCAGCAGAAGTAGTTCCTTTAAAAGAATTCGAAAAAGAAATTTATTTTGAAGGCTGTATGCCAGTAGAGGTAATGGCAGGGCGTGGTCGTAAAACATTATTATTCGGGCCGATGAAACCAGTAGGTCTAGAAGATCCGAAAACAGGCAAACGACCATATGCGGTTGTTCAGCTTAGACAAGATGATGCTGCTGGTACGCTTTATAATATCGTCGGCTTCCAAACGCATTTAAAATGGGGACCTCAAAAAGAAGTACTTAAGTTAATACCTGGTCTTGAAAATGTAGAAATCGTTCGATACGGTGTCATGCACCGGAATACGTTCATCAATTCGCCATTTGTTTTGCAACCAACATATCAGTTAAAAGCAAATCAAAATATTTTCTTTGCCGGTCAAATGACAGGTGTAGAAGGATATGTAGAGTCAGCTGGTAGCGGGTTACTCGCTGGTATCAATGCTGCGAAACTTGCAAAAGGGGAAGAACTAGTAGTGTTCCCAAGCGAAACAGCGCTCGGTAGTATGGCTAGATATATTACAGAGGCGGACTCGAAAAACTTCCAACCTATGAATATAAACTTTGGCTTGTTCCCAGAATTACAGCCAAAAGTAAGAGATAAAAAAGCTAGAACGGAACAATTAGCGAACAGAGCGCTTACGACAATTCAAAATTTTATGAAAAATACTGCAATATAATTGCTTTAAGCCTCTTAAAAGTTGTATACTTTTAGAGGCTTTTATTATGGAAAAGTAATGGAGTTGTTTTGTATGATTGAACCTGATAAATTACATACTTTTATAGCGTACATCCAATTAGAGAAAAATTATTCCAATCTAACCATCCGCGAATATGAAAATGATATAAAACAATTCATCCAATTTCTTGAAATAGAAGGAGTAAAAAATTTAAATGCTGTGGAGTATGTTCATACAAGATTGTATGTGACGAAATTATATGAAGAGCAGCTGGCAAGAACCACCATTTCACGGAAAATATCCGCAATAAGATCGTTCTATAAATTTTTGCATAGAGAGTACAATATTCGAGATGATGCTTTCCAATCGTTATACCATCCGAAGAAAGAAACAAAGCTGCCACATTTCTTTTACGAAGAAGAAATGGAGAAATTATTCGAAGCAAACAAGGCTTATGATCCATTATCTGTTCGCAATATTGCCATACTTGAACTGTTATATGCGACTGGAATAAGGGTAAGTGAACTTATATCGATCGAATTACGTCATGTAGATAGTAGTTACGGGGTCGTCCGCATAATGGGAAAGGGTAGAAAAGAACGGTATGTGCCTGTAGGAGACTTTGCGCTTTCTGCTGTAGAAGACTATGTGTTAAATAGTAGGCCCAAACTGATGAAGCATACGTCTCATTCCTTTTTATTTGTTAATAGCAGGGGAGAGCACTTAACAGCAGAGGGAGTTAGGTATATTTTAAATGGAATGATGGAGAAAGCATCCATGCATTCAACGATTTATCCACATATGCTGCGCCATACATTTGCCACTCATTTATTGAACAATGGGGCCGATTTAAGAAGTGTTCAAGAGTTATTAGGCCACGCACATCTTTCTTCTACTCAAGTATACACCCACGTAACGAAAGAACATTTACGAAAAACGTATATGAATGCTCACCCGCGAGCGTAAATGCAACAATATTAAGGTGAATTTGATATATTGGAGGTAATGATAAATGTCTAGTATTCATGCAACAACGATTTTTGCGGTTAGTCATAACGGTACTCATGCAATGGCAGGAGACGGGCAAGTTACATTAGGCAATCAAGTAGTAATGAAACATACAGCGAAAAAAGTAAGAAGATTATTTAACGGTCAGGTTGTAGCTGGATTTGCTGGATCTGTAGCGGATGCATTTACACTATTTGAAATGTTTGAAGGAAAGTTAATGGAGTATAATGGGAACCTTCAACGAGCAGCTGTTGAGCTTGCCAAGCAGTGGCGAGGAGACAAAATGCTAAGACAACTAGAGGCAATGCTATTAGTGATGGATAGTAAAAATCTATTGCTAGTGTCTGGTACTGGGGAAGTTATAGAACCAGATGATGGTATTCTTGCAATTGGATCTGGTGGAAATTATGCACTTGCTGCCGGTAGAGCATTAAAACAGTACGCTGGGGATAAAATGACTGCAAAAGAAATTGCAGTTGCTTCTTTAACCACTGCAGCTGACATTTGCGTATTTACGAATCATCAAATTATTGTGGAGGTATTAGGTGAATGAAAGAAACAAACTTAACCCCAAAACAAATCACAGAGCATTTAAATAGATACATTGTTGGTCAAGAAACTGCCAAAAAAGCGGTGGCAGTTGCACTTAGAAATCGTTATAGAAGACAATTGCTTGGCGAAGAGATGAGAAATGAAGTAATTCCTAAAAACATCTTAATGATTGGACCTACAGGTGTAGGGAAAACAGAAATTGCTAGAAGGATCGCCAAACTGACAAAAGCTCCTTTCGTAAAAGTGGAAGCAACTAAATTTACAGAAGTCGGATATGTCGGAAGAGACGTAGAATCGATGGTCAGGGATTTAGTTGAAGCAGCTATACGAATTGTAAAAGAAGAAAAGATGGAAGAAGTAAAAGATCAAGCAGTCCGCTTGGCAAATGATGCAATTGTTAAACTATTAGTTCCTTCCTTAAAGAAAAAGAATGGGAACCAAAATCCATTTGAAGCTCTTTTTGGTGGAAAAGCAGAAGATGAAAATTCTGATGTAGAAGATACAGATATACGTTTAAAACGCTCTCAAATTGCCGAAGATTTAAGAGACGGTAAACTTGAAGAGGAAATTGTAACAGTCGAGGTAACAGAAACAGCTCCTTCTATTTTTGACGCATTACAGGGCGGCGGAATGGAAAGCATGGGTATGAATATGCAAGATGCGTTTTCGAGCTTAATGCCTAAGAAAAAGAAGAAAAGAAAAATGAAAGTCAAAGATGCAAGGAAAGTTTTAGTTCAGGAAGAAGCGGGTAAGCTAATTGATAACGACGAGATTTCTCAAATTGCAATTGAAAAAACGGAACAATCCGGGATAATCTTTATCGACGAGATGGATAAGATTGCGAGTAAAAATGGAAGTAACTCTTCCGTGGATGTTTCTAGAGAGGGTGTTCAACGAGATATTTTACCTATTGTTGAAGGTTCCACTGTGACGACTAAATACGGAGCTGTGAAAACAGATTATATTTTGTTCATCGCTGCAGGTGCTTTCCATATGTCGAAGCCATCGGATCTTATTCCGGAATTGCAAGGTCGTTTTCCGATTCGTGTAGAGCTAGAGAAGCTAACAAAAGATGATTTCGTACGAATCTTAAAAGAGCCTCAACATTCTTTAGTGAAGCAGTACGAGGCATTACTTCAAACAGAAGGAGTAACAATTACGTTTTCAGACGAATCGATCGAACGTATTGGTGAAATCGCTTATGAAGTAAATCAGGAAACTGATAATATAGGAGCTAGAAGACTTCATACCATTTTGGAGAAAATTTTAGAGGAGCTTTCTTATGAAGCTTCTGACATTTCACCAGCCCATATTCAAATAACACCAGCTTATATCGACCAAAAACTTGACAATATTGTGAAAAATAAAGATTTATCGCAGTTTATACTGTAGAATGGAATACTGGGTGTTTTCAACGGAACAATTGAAAAACTTTAGAATATTAAAATAAATAATGGAACTACAATGGAGGATACAAAAATGAATTTATTAGACAAAACAAGAAAGATTAACTCGATGCTACAAGCATCTGCTGGGAAACCAGTTAACTTTAAAGAAATGGCAGCAACATTAAGTGATGTAATTGAATGTAACGCATTCATCGTAAGCAGAAAAGGTAAATTACTTGGATTTGAAGTACATCAACAAATTGAGAATGAGCGCATGATTAAAATGATGGAAGAACGTCAATTCCCTGAAGATTATACAAAGAACTTATTTTCTGTTAACGAAACATCATCTAATTTAGATGTATACAGTCAACATTCTGTATTCCCAGAGGAAAATCGTGACCTATTTAAAGACGGGTTAACAACAATCGTTCCAATCATCGGTGGAGGAGAGCGTCTAGGGACATTAATCTTAGGTCGTTTAAAACAAGAATTCCATGATGATGATTTAATCCTTGGAGAATATGGCGCTACTGTTGTTGGTATGGAAATCCTACGTGAAAAATCGGAAGAAATCGAAGAAGAAGCACGTAGTAAAGCAGTCGTTCAAATGGCGATTAATTCATTGTCTTATAGCGAATTAGAAGCTATTGAGCATATTTTTGAAGAACTAGATGGCAACGAAGGATTACTAGTTGCTTCTAAAATTGCAGACCGCGTAGGTATCACTCGTTCTGTAATCGTAAATGCACTACGTAAACTTGAAAGTGCTGGTGTAATCGAATCTAGATCATTAGGAATGAAAGGAACTTATATCAAAGTTCTTAATGACAAATTCCTTGCTGAATTAGCTCAATTAAAAATGAAATAATAAATAAGACAAATCAGCCTCTTCTACTTAATAGGTAGGAGAGGCTTTTTTTGTGGAGGTTTATAAGTTTCGTAAAATACAAATGAGCTTATACAGTTTAGCATTCTGTAGGATAGTTATCGGTGTCTCAAACCAAGTAAACTTGCTATTTTTAGAAATAGTTGCTTTCAGGAATAAATTGGTTGCTCTCACTAATAAATTGGTTGCTCGCAATGATTGATTGATTGCTCTTAGCCATTATTTGGATACAAGTTTAGCGAGATTCTTCTCATTATAGTGAGACTTCCCTACGATCGGCATCTCCGTATTAAGAACTATCTTTTTAATAGGTAGTTTTTTTATCCTCTAATAGGGTAGACAATAAGATACATTATTTCGACTATTCTATTAAATCAAACGTTAAGTTTTTGTGAAAAATGATACTTTTTGATTGATTTTTGGAGGTAATCTATGCAAAAATTAACAATTGTGAAGAACCGACAATAAAAAGTCGAAAGTTAGCGAAAAAAAGGACAAACGACCTATTAAAACGGCGTAAATTGAATAGACACAATGTAACGTTTTCATTACAATTAGATTATTATGATTTTCATAGATTCTTATTATAAAAAAGATACAAGAGCAAAATGAGGTGAAATAGTTGGGGATATTTGGCGGAACAATATCAAATTTGGAAAGAGGATTAGCTTTCTCTGCTGCGAAACAAAAAACAATTGCGCAAAATATAGCAAATGTTGACACACCGAATTACAAAGCGAAAAGTGTGAGCTTTAATGAATTTTTATCAGAAGCCAAAAAAAGTACTATTTCTGCCACTCGAACAGAACAGAAGCATATGAATTTTAGCATGGAAGCTAGTACTTCTGGAGTGTTTGACTATAAAAATTTTAGATACAGCAACAATGGAAATGGAGTAGACATGGACAAAGAACAAGCGAACCTTGCGACCAATCAGCTTTACTATAATGCACTTGTAGATCGTGTGAGCGGGAAAATGAACACGCTCCAAACAGTTATTAAAGGAGGAAGCAGATAATGTCGATTTTTCATGGGATGAATACAACTGCTTCCGCTCTAACGGCTCAACGCCTACGTATGGATGTGATTTCTTCTAATATTGCAAACGTTGACACCACAAGGGCGAAATTTGTCGATGGTGAGTGGCAAGCATATAGAAGAAAGACAGTCACACTACAACCGCAAGAAGGGAAATTTTCGAATTTCTTAAACGTAGCGATGGGGACGGCAAATAAAGATAGTGTTGGACATGGGGTAAAAGTATCAAAAATCAACGAAGATACAGAAACACCATTCAAATTAGTATTTGATCCGACGCATATCGACGCGAATGAGGAAGGGTATGTAGAAATGCCTAATGTAGACCCTTTAAAAGAAATGGTTGACTTAATATCAGCCACCCGCTCATATGAAGCGAATGTCACTGTTTTTAATGCGAATAAAGCAATGTTGTCGAAAGCATTAGAAATCGGAAAATAAAAAGAAAGAAGGTCTAAACGAATATGGCGATTGAATCTATTTCATTATTTAATCCTTCCCAAATAAATCCTGTTTCTACAACTTCAAAGATAAGCTCCGCAGAAGCACAAGAAAAATTTGGCGATTTTTTGAAAAGCGCAATTGACTCTGTAAATGCAAATCAAAAAGCTTCTGATGTTGCAACAGAAAAATTAATCCGTGGAGAGAATATAGAATTGCATGATGTAATGATTGCTTCACAAAAAGCAAGTATTACATTGAACGCAACTTTAGAAATTCGAAACAAAGTGATTGAAGCGTATCAAGAAATCATGCGAATGCCAGTATAAACTCTCGGTTATCGCTAAATATCGAGCAAAATATTCACCATAACCGGAGGATACAAATGAATGAGCGTATAAAAAAAATGACAAGTGATATAACCCTCTTTTGGAAAAGTCGAACGAAGACACAAAAGGGGATCATGATAGGTAGTGTAATTGGGGTTATTTTAATGGCTGCTATACTTACCTATTTTTTAACAAGAACAGAATTCGTTCCACTTTATTCCGATGTTTCACCTGCTGAGATAGGGCGCATAAAAGAAACATTGGATGCACAAGGAGTGCCAAATCAGATTGCAGCGGGTGGAACTTCGATTTCCGTTCCTGCTGAACAAGTAGATGGATTATTAGTTCAACTAGCAGCAGAAGGTTTTCCTCAATCAGGAATGATTGACTATAGTTTCTTTTCTCAAAATGCTGGTTTTGGTATGACAGACAATGAATTTAATGTACTAAAATTAGCGTCTATGCAAACGGAACTAGCTAATCTGATAAAAGGTGTAAAAGGAATCAAAGATGCCCAAGTAATGATTACATTACCAGAAGAAAGTGTGTTTTTAACACAAAGCAATGAAGCTGCAAGTGCTGCAATCATATTAAATACGGAACCTGGATATCAATTTACAGAATCACAAATCACGTCTTTATATAACTTAGTTTCCAAATCCGTTCCGAATTTATCTACAGAAGATATTACGATCAGAAATCAGTATTTAGAGTATTTTGATATGAAACAAGCTGGTAGTGGCGCAGGTGGGACAACTGTAACGGATCAAATGACGATTAAAAAGACCGTTGAGCGCGACTTACAAAGACAAGTACAGACGATGCTAGGCACTTTAATGGGCCAAGACAAAGTAGTCGTTTCTGTCACAACAGATATCGATTTCCAACAGGAAAATAGAGAAGAAAATTTAGTACTGCCTGTAGATGAAGAAAATATGGCGGGTATTGAAATCAGTGCGCAACGTATTTCGGAAACATTCACAGGAAACAACCCGGTTGCAGGGGGGACGCCACAAGCAGAAGATGCTACAGATAATTTCACCAACTATGTAGAAGGCTCTAATGCTAATGGTGACTACGAAAGAACCGAAGACATGATCAATAGTGAAGTAAACAGAATTCGAAAAGAAATTGTTGAAAGTCCTTATAAAATTAGAGATATCGGTATTCAAGTAATGGTGGAACCGCCTAATCCTGAGGATGCTGCCTCTATGCCTACTGGTGTCGAAGGAGATATTGAACAAATTCTTGCAACGATTATTCGAACTTCGATTGATAAAGAAGAAGCAGGAGAATTAACGGAAGCCCAGCTAGAAGAAAAAATTGTAGTATCTGTTCAACCATTTAACGGTAAATCTGTAGCGACTACAGAAACTACCTCTAAAATTCCTTGGTGGGTGTACGTTATAGGTGGAATTTCACTTGCAGCAATTATCCTCCTTTTAATCTTGCTCGTTCGTTCTAGAAGAAAAGAAGAGGAAGAACAAGTGATACTTGAAGAGCAAAGAGAAGAATTGAGAATTGATGATATTAATGATGAAAAAGAAACGGAAGCTAGCTTAAGACGAAAACAACTAGAAAAAATGGCGAAAGACAAGCCAGAAGATTTCGCGAAATTGTTACGTACTTGGATAGCCGAAGATTAACTTTATTCTGCTGAATAAAGTTAAAGCCTCCGGCGGATGTCACAGATTTTGTAAGGAGTTAATTGCTCGCGCAATTCAAAACCTGGACGCAATTACGCTGTGGGGTAATTGATTAGGAGGACCGCTATGAATAAAAAAGAAAAAGAACTTAGTGGTAAGCAAAAAGCAGCGCTCTTATTAATCTCTCTAGGGCCAGAAGTTTCGGCTTCTATTTATAAACATTTGAATGAAGAGGAAATTGAGCGCTTGACATTAGAAATTTCAGGTGTGAAAAAAGTAGAACCTGAAATAAAAGAAGATATTATTGAAGAATTTCATAATATTGCTCTCGCGCAAGATTATATCTCACAAGGCGGTATCGGCTATGCGAAGACGGTGCTTGAAAAAGCACTGGGTGCAGAACATGCGCAAGCGATCATTAATCGATTAACTTCTTCCCTTCAGGTGCGACCTTTTGACTTTGCAAGAAGAGCGGAGCCAACGCAATTATTTAATTTTATCCAAAATGAGCATCCGCAAACAATTGCACTGATTTTATCTTACTTAGAGGCACAGCAAGCGGGTATTATTCTTTCTTCATTGCCACAAGAAATGCAGGCAGATATTGCAAAACGTATTGCGACAATGGATTCTACGTCACCAGAAGTAATAAGTGAAATTGAATCCGTGTTAGAACGGAAACTTTCTTCTACAGTTACGCAAGACTATACCGAAACTGGTGGAGTAGATGCAGTAGTCGAGGTGTTGAACGGCGTAGATCGAACAACAGAAAAAACGATTCTGGATGCTTTAGAAATTCAAGATCCAGAACTTGCAGAAGAGATCAAAAAACGGATGTTTGTATTCGAAGATATTGTTACATTGGACAATCGTTCGATTCAGCGCGTTATTCGTGATTGTGAAAACGAAGACTTACTTCTATCGATGAA
Source organism: Psychrobacillus sp. NPDC093180 (assembly GCF_044754065.1). Lineage (NCBI taxonomy): Bacteria > Bacillati > Bacillota > Bacilli > Caryophanales > Bacillaceae > Psychrobacillus > Psychrobacillus sp. NPDC093180. Next base: position 101,412 of record NZ_JBIVOJ010000005.1, read on the forward strand.
AGTATCGAGCGAAGAAGTAAAAGATGTGATTTTCCGAAATATGTCTACGCGTATGGCAGAAACTTTTAAAGAAGAAATGGAATTTATGGGGCCGGTTCGTTTACGTGATGTCGAAGAAGCACAATCTCGTATCGTTACAGTTATTCGAAGATTAGAAGATGCAGGCGAAATCATCATTGCACGTGGTGGAGGAGATGACATTATTGTCTAGGATTTTCCGTGGCGTACAGGTAAATGAAAATAGTGAAAAATTAAAGCCTATTGGAATAAGAAACCTTCATGTAAAAGAAGAATTGGATAGCGAGCGACCACTTTCTTTGGATATTTTATTAAAAGAAAGAGAAAAATTGATGCAGGAAGTAGAGCAGGAAATATCGCAAAAGAAAGCTGCTTTAGCAGAAGAAAGAGAAGCATTCAACCAGTCGATTGAATACGAGCGACAAGCTTGGGATGAACAGAAACTGGCTTTTCAACAACAAGCATATGATGAAGCCTTTACTCAAGGAGTGGAGGAAGGTCGTGAAAAGGCATTTTCTGATATGCAAAACGCCATACAAATGGCGAATGAAGCTATACAAATAGCGCAAGAAAACGCGGCGAAATATTTACAGCAGCAAGAACAAGTTATATTAGAACTTGGCCTTCGAACAGCTGAACGAATAATAGGAACCAAATTAGAAGAAAACGACGAAGTTTTTTTGTCCATCGTGAAAAGAGGATTAAAAGAAGCGAGAGAAATGAAAGAGATTAAGCTGTATGTCTCTCCAACTTATTTTTCCTTAGTTTCAAGCAATCGAGATGAACTTGCCTCATTGTTTCCGATAGATGTGCCTTTTATGATTTTTGTAGATGAAGAAATGGATGCCACGGATTGTTTTATCGAAACAAATCATGGAAGAATCGTAGTCAGCATTGATGAGCAGCTACAAGAGTTAAGACAAAAACTAGTTGGCATACTAGAAAGCATGGAGTGAATGTGATGAAAGCAGTCGATTTAGTTCAACAAATTTCCAATGTGCCTACATTTAAAAAATATGGCCGTGTAAATAGAGTTGTTGGATTAATGATTGAATCTCAAGGTCCTGAAAGCTCAATCGGCGATGTCTGTAAAATTCATATCAACTCTTCTAAAAACGGTCATTCTGTCATTTTTGCTGAAGTAGTCGGGTTTAAAGAAGAAATCGTTATTTTAATGCCGTATACCAATATTCGAGAAATATCAACGGGATGTTTAGTCGAAGGTACGGGTAGCCCCTTAGAGATAAAGGTTGGTCCTGATTTAATAGGGAAAGTGCTCGATTCGATGGGGAATCCGATAGATGGAACTATGTTGCCAAAAGGCTTGATGACTGTTGGCACAGAACAAGATCCACCAAATCCTCTTACCCGTCCACCGATTGACGAACGTATTGAAGTTGGCGTAAAAGCGATTGATGGAATGTTAACGATCGGAAAAGGTCAAAGGGTTGGGATCTTCGCAGGGTCTGGTGTTGGTAAAAGTACATTGCTTGGAATGATAGCAAGAAATACAAATGCTGACTTAAACGTTATTGCCCTTATTGGAGAACGTGGAAGAGAAGTACGTGAGTTTATCGAGCGAGATTTAGGGCAAGAAGGCTTAGCAAGATCAATTGTTGTGGCCGCTACATCAGATTCTCCAGCATTAATGCGTATTAAAGGTGCGTTTACCGCTACAGCAATCGCCGAATATTTTCGAGATAAAGGGCTCAACGTTATGCTGATGATGGACTCTGTGACCCGTGTTGCGATGGCTCAACGTGAAATTGGACTTGCAGTTGGGGAGCCTCCTGCTACAAGAGGGTATACTCCTTCTGTGTTCTCTATCTTACCGAAGCTATTAGAGCGGACGGGTACCAATGAAAATGGAACAATTACTGCGTTTTATACCGTGCTTGTAGACGGTGACGACATGAACGAACCGATTGCAGACACTGTCCGAGGTATTTTAGATGGGCATATCGTACTCGATCGTTCACTTGCTAACAAAGGGCAGTATCCAGCGATCAATGTACTGAAAAGTATTAGCCGGCTGATGAATCATATATCGGATGAAAAACATAAAAAAGCAGCGGAACGTTTACGAGATTTATATTTTACGTATAACAAATCAGAGGATTTGATCAATATAGGTGCTTATAAACGAGGAACATCCAGAGAAATTGATGAAGCAATACAGTATGAGCCTTTAATCACAGCATTTTTAAAACAAGGCTATTTAGATAAAGTATCCTTACAGTCGAGTGTAGATGAATTAGTGAAACTAGCAGGTGGTGGTTCGTAAAATGGTTGCCTATCAATATAAATTTGCAAAAGTATTAAACATTCGAGAACAGGAAAAGTCAGAAACGGAAATCGCGTATAAAGAATCTGTCCATTCCTTTGAAAAAGTAGCGACGGAATTATATGAGCTATTGAAAAAGCAAGAAGATACAGTGGATGCGCAGAATGACCGTTTATCATCAGGGTTGTCTGTCGATCAAGTCCATCATTATTCCAAATATATAGATGGACTTCAAAAAAGAATTGATGTAGTTCAAAAAGAAGTCATACAAGCACGTACGAAGATGAACTGGTTCGAAGAGAAGCTAGTGGAAAAATCGTTAGAAGTACGAAAGTTCGAAAAGATGAAAGAAAAAGACTTTGAACAATTCAGGCAAGAACAACAACGACTAGAAACGATACAGTTAGATGAGATTTCTTCTTTAAAGTTTCAAAACAAAGAGATTAGGTGAGTAAAAGCATGGCTAACCGGAACAAATCGAAGAAAAGCATTCTACAAGAAGAAAATAATGCAAAAGGTATAAGCAAAATGAAAATGTTTTTTTATTGGTTTATCATTCCTTTGTTATTTGCTTTAGCTCTCCTACTAATCATTGCTCAAATATTGAATGTAAATGTTTTTGAGAAAGCAAAAGAGTTAACCGGTGTTGGACAAACTGAAGTAGTAACAGAAGACTTAAAGACGGATAATCTTGAACAACGAGTTGTTTCTTTACAAGCAGAAATTCAACAAAAAGAGGCAGAAATAGGTCAACTGCAACAGCAGATAGAAGACTCTGCAAAATCAAATGAAGCGCTGCTAGTAGAACAGGAACGACTACTCGATGAAATAGAAACACTTAAAAGAGAACAAACAAGCACGAAACAAGCATATAGCGAAATAGTTTCGACGTTTGAAAAAATGTCTGCTAAAGCGGCTGCTCCCGTCATAACGAAAATGAGTGATGCAGAAGCGCTGCGCATACTAACTAGTTTAAAACCAGATACAGTAGCAAAAATTTATGAAAAAATGACGCCTGAAGACGCGGCAAAATATACAGAGCTAATGGCAGAGTAATAACAGCTCTAATTGAAGGGAGGTGAGATAGTTCGTGAATCTCGCAACAATTGTCAATATGGGAAATAATATAGCACTACCAGCTAAGGGGCAACAGTTATCTCCTCAAAGCAATCAAATTTTTGGCAATGTTTTTGGACAAATATTATCCAATCAACAACTTCAACCAACAGTTGATACAATGCTTAAAATACCTGAACAGGATGTAACTCAAGACATATTATCCATTCTTAATACAGCATCGCTAGAAGAATTACAAACGTTACTCGGATCGAAGGAATTAGAGGTAAATCCGAAACAGTTAAAAGAGTTGCTTTCCAAGCTACTAGGAGAAGATATTGATCCGGTAGAAGAAATGACAGAATCCAATGTATGGGACATTCTAGCAGGCATACAACAACAGGCAAGTAAGCTAACTGATGCGATTACCTTATCGCTTAATGGTCAAGGATCAGCATCACCAGCAGAAGCAAAGCAAGCTGTACAATTACTAAAAATAGCACAGCTAATTGGCAATAAATCGGATCTTAATTTAAAACAAGAATCCACATTATTTGATCTAAAACAATTGCTTGAAAATGTCAAAGAAAGTACGACGGAAATTACTGTAACTGGAAATCAAAAGCCGGATATGATGCAAGGATTAAAGCAAGTTACCCAACAAGTAATCGTTCGACAAGTTACAAACCAGGTTCCAAATGAAACGATTGTTGAAATGAAAGAAGAAACGACTAATATACAATCGCAATCTTCTACAATGGTACAAACAAAAGTAGAAACAGTATCGATCACATTACCGACTGAAAAACCTGCACAATCAGAAGAATTTTTGAAAGAGCTTCAAAAGGTCATGAATCGTGTACAGTTTGGACAAACCGGCGGAGCAAATAGACTAGTTATTAAAGTGTATCCAGAGCAGCTTGGCACAATTCGTATTGAATTAGTCCAAAAGGATGGAATATTAACTGCAAAAATGTTGGCATCTACCGCTCTTGGAAAAGAGTTATTAGATTCAAACTCCAATCATTTAAAGCAAAGCTTAGTTAATCAAAATATTCAAATCGACAAGCTAGAAATAACGCAAGCTCTACAAGATACAAATAGACAAGAAAGAAACCAATCTTTCCAAGAGTCATTTAAACAACAGCAACAACAGCAGCAAGAGGAATCCAATGAGAAACCAGAAGACCAATCTTCATTTGAAGAGTTTTTAAAGGAAATGGAGGTATAGCAAGTGGCTGACATGAACCCAATTACAAGTAATATGTACTTGGCAAATCAAAAAAAGGTAGAAAAGCAAACGGGGAACAGTGCACTTGGAAAAGATGCGTTTTTAAAAATATTAATGGCGCAACTACAAAACCAAGATCCAACAAACCCAATGAAAGACACCGAGTTCATCGCTCAAATGGCGCAATTCTCTTCTTTAGAACAAATGTCTAACTTAACGAAAGCATTTGAGAACTTTGCACAAGTACAAGAGCAAAGCCAAATGATCGAGTATAGTAGCTTCGTAGGAAAAGAAGTGAAATGGCATGAGTTAACAGACAAGCTAGATGAAGCGGGCAAGCCTATTGCAAATGAAGGTACCGGTCAAATAAAAGCGATTAAATTTGTTAATGGTAATGTAGAATTTACACTCGCGGACGGTAAAGTGATTTCACCAGGAAATATTTCTGAAATTGTAGCAAACGGAGCAGGTGCAAATAGCTTAGTAGAAGCAAGTATGATGATAGGTAAAACAGTAGGCTATATGAACGGTGAAACAACAGGAACCGGACAGGTTGTTTCTGTAACAAAAAAAGACGGATCAATCGTTTATAACTTAAGTGATAACACGACAATTACAGCTGATCAAATAAATTCGATTAGTTAATAGAACGGGGACTTGCAATGGACAACATGAAGATGAATCGAGTTCCGCTGCAACCAACAATCCGTCAAGCTTATACATCCAAACAAGTCACAACGCCAAAACAATCGTTCTTACAGCATTTACATGAGGCTACCGTAAAAACAGAGCTGAAAGTTAGCAAACATGCAAATCAACGATTGATTGATAGAAATATTCACATCTCAGAAGCACAATGGCAAATGATAAATGACAAAGTAGCAGAAGCACGTTCAAAAGGTGTAAAAGACTCTCTAGTCTTGACGGATCAAGCAGCTTTAATCGTCAGTGCAAAAAATGCAACAGTGATTACTGCTATGGATCGCACGGAAGCAAACAATCAATTATTTACAAATATCGATGGCACGATCGTGCTCAACTAATAAATAGCAGGACCTTGAAAAGGATGCTATGTGCAGCGGACTGATTGAAGCTAGCACACAAATCGAAGGGAGAAAAATTAAATGATTCGCTCAATGTACTCAGGAATTTCAGGTTTAAAAAACTTTCAAACAAAACTAGACGTGATTGGTAACAATATTGCAAATGTTAATACTTATGGATTTAAAAAGGGACGTACAGTTTTTAAAGATTTGATTTCACAAACTACTGCAGGAGCAACAGCTGCGACAGCTACACGCGGAGGAGTTAATGCTAAACAAGTTGGATTAGGATCTCAATTGGCAAGCATTGATACTATTCACTCTGGGGGTTCTTTACAGACTACTGGTAATACATTGGATTTAGGTATTTCGGGAGAAGGATATTTTCAGGTGAGCGAAAATGGTTCTACTGATATCTCTTATACTAGAGCCGGGAACTTCTATCTAGACAGCAACGGTGATTTAGTAAATGGAGATGGTATGTATTTAGTAGGTGATACTACACCTTTAAATATTCCAGTAGACTCACAAAGTATGTCAATTGGACAAGATGGTACAGTTACTTATGTTGATAATGCGGGAGCTCTACAAACTGCGGGTGTAATTCAAATGGCAAAATTCCCAAATAGCGGCGGATTAACAAAAGCAGGTTCAAACTATTTTAAAGAATCTCCAGCTTCTGGTGCTCCATTAGCAGGTAATCCTTTAGAGGAAGGTCGTGGATCTATCAACTCAGGTTTCCTAGAAATGTCCAACGTTGACTTATCCGAAGAATTCACAGACATGATCGTAGCACAACGTGGGTTCCAAGCGAACACTCGTATTATTACAACTTCTGATTCCATTTTAGAAGAGCTTATCAACTTAAAACGTTAATCTATTAAACTAGTATATTTGTAAGGGAGGGGTGGGCCGTTCCTTGAATGGCCCGGCCCTTTATATATGATTAACTTAACACGATTAAATGGCAAAGAGTTTTCGTTGAATGCTCTATACATAGAGACAGTGGAAGCTTTTCCGGATACAACGATTACACTTACAAATGGTCATAAATATGTTGCGTTGGAATCCAGAGAAGAAGTACACGCTCAAATTTCTCAGTTTTACAAGGATATACATATATTAGCGAACCCCCATATAAGAGGTGAAGATCATGAAGAATAAAAATAAACTGCTAACGATTATGCTGATCATTTTAGTTTCCATCACTTTAGTGGGTGTCATTGCAGTGCTCATTATTTTTCAACTTAATAAAGGTGAAGAAGAAACAGGACCGACTATCGATGAAATAGTTGAATCCTCGGTCGATATACCGGAAATCACGACGAATCTTGCAGCGAATAAATTCATTCGTATTTCGTTAAAAGTGCAAACGGATAATCCAAAAGCTGCTGAAGAGTTAACGAAAAGGGATTTCCAAGTGAAAAATATTGTTATTACAGAGCTTTCTGAAATGACGCCAGAAGATTTAGAAGGAAAGACAGGAAAAGCAAATTTTCAATCATCCTTGAAAACGAAAATTAATGAGTTAATGGATGAAGGGGAAGTGCAGCAAGTTTATATAACTTCTTATATAATTCAGTAATGTACTATTTTTTTGAATGGAGGTGGGCAGATTGGCAGGAGATATATTATCTCAATCAGAAATAGATGCGTTGTTAAGTGCTCTTTCAACAGGCGAAATGACAGCAGATGAGATGAAAAGTGAGCAGGAAGCTAAAAAAGTTAGAGTATATGACTTTAAGCGAGCACTTCGTTTCTCAAAAGATCAAATTCGTAGTTTAACACGAATTCATGAAAATTTTGCTCGTTTATTAACAACATTTTTTTCTGCCCAATTAAGATCGTACGTACAAATTTCTGTCGTATCCGTGGATCAAATTCCGTTTGAAGAATTTATTCGTTCGGTACCACATATGACGTTGATCAATGTGTTTGAAGTTCCCCCATTAGAAGGAAATATTCTAATGGAGATTAATCCAAATATCGCTTACACGATGCTGGATCTTTTAATGGGTGGTCGAGGGGAAACTCATACAAAGACATATAATTTAACAGAGATTGAAACGAAAATAATGACGAATCTATTTGAGCGTTCGTTTGATAATTTAAGAGAAGCTTGGGCTAATATTGCAGATATTGATCCAATTCTTACAGAGCTAGAAGTCAACCCACAATTTTTACAGATGATTTCACCGAACGAAACAGTAGTCGTTATATCCTTTAATACGATTATTGGAGAAACAAGTGGAATGATCAATATTTGTATACCACATGTTGTTTTAGAACCAATCGTACCTAATTTATCGGTGCGTTATTGGATGCAAACAAATAAAAAAGAAGTATCTCCTGAGCAGTTAAAAGTACTCGAAAAACGTGTTAAATCAGCAGAAATACCAATAGTAGCAGAAATAGGGTCCACTAATATTTCTATTGAAGACTTGTTGTACTTACAATTAGGAGATGTAATTCAGTTAAATGCAAAAATAGATGATCCTTTAACAGTAAAAGTTGGGGATATGCCGAAGTTTAAAGCACAACCGGGTAAACTTAAAAATCGGATGGCTGTACAAGTCATGGAAACATTGAAAGGAGGAGAGGAAGATGATGAGTGATGATATGCTCTCCCAAGAAGAAATTGAGGCCCTCCTAAGGGGAACAACATTGGAAGAAGAGAAAAAAAGTAAACAAGCAACGAATGATATTCAAATAGGAGATTATTTGGATGATTTTGCTCAAGACACTTTAGGAGAAATCGGAAATATATCTTTTGGTAGTTCTGCTACTGCATTGTCTGCTCTTTTAGGTCAAAAAGTAGAGATAACGACACCAAATATTAGCATGATTAATCGTTCGAGACTTAAAGAGGAATTTCCACAACCATACGTAGCAGTTCAAGTTCATTATACAGCTGGGCTCACTGGGATGAATCTTCTTGTCATCAAACAATCAGATGCTACAATAATTGCAGATTTAATGCTTGGTGGAGACGGAATTGACCCAAAACCAGAACTGAGTGAAATTCAGTTAAGTGCAGTGCAAGAAGCGATGAATCAAATGATGGGCTCCGCAGCGACATCTATGTCGACTGTGTTTAATAAAAAAGTGGATATTTCACCACCTTCTATTGACCTGATGAACTTATTAGCTGATGAAGGAACGGATGCCATTCCAGACGATGAGATGTTGATAAAAGTATCGTTTCGTTTAAAAATTGGCGACTTAATCGATTCGAATATTATGCAATTACTTCCGCTTGAATTCGGATTGAACATAGTACAATCATTAATGGGAGAAGAAGAAGAGCAAGAAGCCGCTGCAACGATCATGGAAGAAAGAGTAGAAACTACTCCAGTACAAACACAAAATCCGGTGGCGCAAACAGGGCAAACTCGCCAGCAAGTACAAGAGCAAGCGCCAATGCAATTTACTCAACCACGTCAAGCGCAGCCACAAGTGGAAGTGCAGCAAGCACAATTTACTAGTTTTGAAGCACCAAGTCTGACACAAAATGAATCGAGAAATTTAAATTTACTACTTGATATACCGCTACAAGTAACAGTAGAATTAGGTCGTACTAAAAGAACAGTGAAGGATATACTGGAACTGACAAGTGGCTCTATTATTGAACTAGACAAATTGGCTGGAGAACCAGTTGATATTTTAGTAAATAATAGACATATTGCTAAAGGGGAAGTCGTAGTAATTGATGAAAACTTCGGTGTTCGAATTACCGATATTCTAAGCCAAGCAGATCGTATTAACAATTTACAATAAGTAATGGGGGAGACATACTATGTCAAAAAGAATTTTAGTAGTAGACGATGCTGCATTTATGCGCATGATGATCAAAGATATTTTATCTAAAAACGGGTTTGAAGTAGTTGGAGAAGCTGGAGACGGGGTACAAGCTATTGAGAAATACGCTGAACTTAAACCAGATTTAGTAACGATGGATATTACAATGCCTGAAATGGATGGAATTGCTGCATTAAAAGAAATTAAAGCAAAAGATCCAAATGCAGTTATTATTATGTGTTCTGCTATGGGACAACAAGCAATGGTTATTGATGCTATTCAAGCTGGTGCAAAAGATTTTATCGTAAAACCTTTCCAAGCAGACAGAGTAATTGAAGCAATTTCCAAAGCAATCGGGTAATACAATGATGAGGAAATTCACCCTCGTATTTTGTATCATCACTACTTTATTTTTGCTAGTTGATCACAACGTATTTGCGGCTACAGATCCTAATGAAAGTATTGAAGAACATTATAAACCAAAGACGGATAGAACAGATGAACAACTTGCTCCCATCGGGGAAGAAGAACAAACGGAAGATATTTCTAATAATCCCGTTTCAGTAACTGCTTGGGATTATGTAAAAATGATTTTCGCTTTATTGTTCGTCGTGTTATTGCTGTTTGGCCTATTAAAGTTTGTAAACAGTAGAAATAAAACGTTTCAACATAATCAGCTAATACAAAATCTAGGTGGAGTTGTCGTCAGTCAAGGTAAATCTGTTCAGTTATTACAAGTTGGCAATTCTCTATTTTTAGTTGGTATTGGAGAAGATATTACTTTATTAAAAGAAATAGAGGATCCAGAAGAAATAGAGAAGCTAACGAAAATATATGAAGAAAAACAAGATATCGGGAAAACAGTTCCATACATATCCGAGCTAGTTCATCGTATGAAAGAAAATGTATCTACTAAGTCAAAAAATAATGAGCAAAAAAATCCATCATTTAACGAAACGTTTCAAAAAAAGTTGCGAGAAATAAAAAAAGACCGTAGTGATGTATTAAAGGATTGGAAGACAAAGGAGAGCGAAAAAAATGAATGATTTTGTCCAGTTCTTTTCGGACAGTGATCCGTCAAATGTCTCTACTTCAATCAAGTTAATGCTATTGCTGACGGTTTTATCTTTGGCACCAAGCATTTTAATATTAATGACAAGCTTTGCTCGAATCGTTATTATTCTATCCTTTGTCCGGACGGCACTTGCCACACAGCAAATGCCTCCGAACCAGGTGATTGTTGGTCTGGCGTTATTTTTAACATTTTTCATCATGGCGCCTACATTCCAGCAAGTAAATGAAGAGGCTTTAACTCCTCTTTTCAATGAAGAGATAACGTTAGAGCAGGCGTATGAAAATGCAAGTGGTCCATTTAAAGCGTTTATGAGCAAGCATACGAGGCAAAAAGATTTAGAATTATTTTTACGTTATACAGAGGCAGAACGACCAGAAACAATTGAGGATATCCCGCTAACGGTTATGGTTCCTGCATTTGCCCTAAGTGAGATTAAAACAGCCTTTCAAATAGGGTTTATGATATTTATTCCTTTCTTAGTAATCGATATGATCGTTGCCAGTGTATTAATGTCGATGGGTATGATGATGTTACCACCTGTTATGATCTCATTGCCGTTTAAAATATTATTGTTTGTATTAGTGGATGGTTGGTATTTAGTCATGAAATCCATATTACAAAGTTTTTAGGAGCTGATTGTTATGAATAATGAAATGGTAATTTCAATTGCAGAAAGAGCAATTTGGGTCATTCTTCTGGCATCAGGTCCTCTTCTTTTGGTCGCTCTAATAACTGGTCTTGCGGTAAGTATTTTTCAGGCAACTACACAAATTCAAGAACAAACACTTGCATTTGTTCCGAAAATTGTAGCTGTTTTAGTTGCCATCGTTTTTTTCGGGCCTTGGATGTTATCGCAGGTGACATCTTATGCTGCAGATATATTTGAAAATTTAATACGATACATTGGTTGAGAACATGGAAGAAATTATACCTAGTTTAACAGTATTATTATTAATCATTGCAAGGGTTTCTGCTTTTTTCGTCATTTTGCCTCTTTTTTCGCATCGTACGATACCTGCATCTCACAGGATTGCTCTTGCGGTCGTCCTATCATGGATGATGTATTACACGATGGATGTAGAACCTTTTGAAGTGAATGGGGATTATCTTTTATTAATTATCAAAGAAGTAATGGTTGGCTTGTTTATTGGATTACTTGCTTATATCATTATGTCCGCTGTACAAATCGCTGGAGGGTTTATAGACTTTCAAATGGGGTTTGCTATTGCAAATGTTATTGATCCACAAACTGGCGCGCAAAGCCCTTTAGTCGGTCAATTTTTGAATACATTAGCACTCCTTTTGTTGCTTGCTCTAAATGGTCATCATTTGTTGTTAGATGGTGTTTTTTATAGCTATCAATTTATCCCGATGGAGCTTACGTGGCCAGCATTTGGACAAGAAAATTATGTAGAGTTTATCATGAGAACGTTTGCGGGTATTTTTGCTGTAGCCTTTCAAATGTCAATACCAATTGTTGCAACCCTTTTTTTAGTAGATATTGCTTTAGGTATTACGGCAAGAACCGTTCCTCAGTTAAATATTTTTGTCATAGGGTTTCCTATTAAAATAGGTGTTAGTTTCTTAGTGTTGCTCATTATGATCGGTGTTTTAATGGCAGTTGTACAGAAAATGTTTGAAATTATGATCGTCAGTATGCGCGATTTAATGATTATTTTAGGAGGTGGCTAATATGTTCAGACTCCAATTAGATTTACAGTTTTTTGCTGGAGAAAAAACAGAAAAAGCGACCCCTAAAAAGAGGCAAGATTCACGTAAAAAAGGACAAGTATTAAAAAGCCAAGATGTTACAAGTGCCATCGTGTTACTTTCCGTTTTTTTATTTTTATTTTTCTTTTCTGGATTTTTACGATCTGAAATTTTTTCTTTTTTTGATGTGACGTTCACCAAATATATGTTAGTGGAAACATTGACCATTGAGACATCTATTGAAATTTATAAAGATTTATTGATGGAAATGGCAGTCATCTTACTGCCGATTATGCTAGTAGCTGTAGTGGCTGCAATCGCTGCCAACTTTTTTCAATTTGGATTGCTTTTTACAACGGAACCACTCAAGTTTGATCTTAAAAAGATTGATCCGATTAAAGGGTTAAAACGTATTTTTTCACTTAAAGCAATTATCGAGCTATTGAAATCGATATTGAAAATTTCGTTTATCGGTTCGGTAACAACACTTATTTTATGGATGAATTTAGAACAAGTCTTGTCCTTGTCCTTTAAAACAGCTTGGGATACATTATCGACCGTTGGATGGTTGACGGGGATGATGGGGATATCGGCATCTGTAGTGTTGTTATTTATATCGATATTAGATTTCTTTTATCAACGATTTGACTATGAAAAAAACTTAAAAATGTCGAAGCAGGACATTAAAGATGAACATAAAAACTCAGAGGGAGATCCGATCATTAAATCCCGTATAAGACAAAGGCAAAGGGAAATGGCAATGCGACGTATGATGCAAGAAGTCCCTACAGCGGATGTGGTTATAACAAACCCAACGCATTTTGCCATTGCACTAAAGTACGATGATGAATTGATGGATGCCCCTATAGTTGTAGCTAAAGGAGCAGATCTTGTTGCTCAAAAGATCAAGCTGATTGCAAAAGAAAACGATGTAGTAATGGTAGAAAATAGGCCACTTGCCAGAGCGATGTTTGACCAAGTAGAAATTGGTCAACGAATTCCCGATGAATTTTTCAAGGCGATCGCTGAAGTGCTAGCTTATGTATATCGAATTAAACAAAAAATTTAAAGGCAAAGATTGAGGTGGAAGTATATGCAAATCCGCGATATATCCGTTTTAGCAGCTGTCATTTCCATTGTGGCTATGCTAGTAATACCTCTTCCTCATTGGTTGTTAAGTTTTCTGATAATAGTTAATATTACCATAGCTTTATTGATATTAATGACGGCTATGAATATGCAGGAGGCTTTACAGTTTTCCGTTTTTCCCACAGTCGTATTACTTGTCACTTTGTTTAGACTTGCCTTGAACGTCTCGACTACTAGAGCAATTTTAGCAGAAGGGGACGCGGGGACAGTAGTAGAAACTTTCGGTACGTTTGTAACAGGTGGGAATCTGTTAGTTGGTTTAGTAGTATTTGCTATTTTAGTTATTATCAATTTCATTGTAATTACTAAAGGGGCAGAACGTGTATCGGAAGTTGCCGCTCGTTTTACATTGGACGCTATGCCTGGTAAACAAATGAGTATCGATGCGGATTTAAATGCTGGGATGATTTCTGAAAAAGAGGCAAGAGAAAGACGTGAAAAAGTTAGTGGAGAAGCAGACTTTTACGGGGCTATGGATGGGGCTACCAAATTCGTAAAAGGGGATGCGATCGCTGGTATAATTATTGTTATTATTAACCTATTATTTGGGATTGTTATTGGTGTCGTTCAATTTGGCCTTCCTTTTGCTGAAGCAGCATCCCTATTTTCCACACTAACTGTAGGGGATGGGCTTGTTTCTCAAATTCCGGCGTTATTGATCTCTACTGCAACTGGTATCGTTGTTACAAGAGCAGCATCTAAAGGTAATCTAGGTGGAGACATTACAGGTCAATTATTTAACCAACCAAAACTTTTATATGTTGCGGCTGGTACGATAGCTTTACTTGGTATTGTTACTCCAATTGGAATACTACTCACATTCCCTATTTCGATTGCACTTGCAGTAGGGGCTTATATGATGTCGAAAAGTACGAAAGAAAGTCCGGATGAAATCGAAGAATATGAAGAGGAAGTTGCAACTGATACGATGAAAAGTCCTGAAAATGTTATTAATCTATTAAATGTGGATCCAATCGAATTTGAATTTGGTTATGGATTGATCCCGTTAGTAGATACGGCACAGGGCGGTGATTTACTCGATCGGGTGGTCATGATTCGTAGGCAGTTAGCACTTGAACTTGGAGTGGTCATTCCGGTCGTTCGTATACGAGATAACATTCAGCTACAGCCAAATGAATATCGAATTAAAATTAAAGGAAATGAGATGGCAAGAGGAGAACTATTACTTGACCACTATTTGGCTATGAGTCCTGGTGATGATGATTCGATTGAGGGTATTGATACAATTGAACCTTCTTTTGGATTACCTGCAAAATGGATAACAGAGTCTGTAAAAGAAGACGCCGAAATACTTGGTTATACAGTTGTGGATCCACCAAGTGTTGTATCCACACATATGACGGAAATTATTCGAAACAATGCGCATGAATTGCTGGGTCGTCAAGAGACGAAACAGTTAATCGATCATATTAGAGAAACGTACCCAATCCTTGTAGATGAACTTACGCCTACACCTTTAACGGTTGGGGAAATTCAAAAAGTTTTAGGGAATCTACTGCGTGAACATGTGTCCATTCGAAATTTGCCTATTATTTTTGAAACACTTGCCGATTATTCAAAAATGACGTCCGATGTCGATATATTAACCGAGTATGCGAGACAGTCATTAGCAAAACAAATAACAACGCAATATGCAGGCAATAATCATGTTTTAAAAGTGTTAACCGTTTCAGGAAGAGTAGAAAAGTTAATAGCAGATAGTATTCAGCAAACAGAACATGGGAACTATCTATCTATAGATCCAAATGATTCACAAGCCATTTTAGAATCCATGGCAAGGGAAATAGAACGAGCTTCTTTAATGGAGCAATCGCCAATTGTTCTATGTTCTCCTGCGGTACGCATGTACGTAAGACAAATGACAGAACGATATTTCCCTCAAATTCCGATTCTTTCTTACAACGAACTAGAGTCATCTATTGAGGTACAAAGTGTTGGGGTGGTGAATGTAGAGTGAAAATGAAAAAATATACGGCTGATACGATGCCTGAGGCGATGAAACTAATCCGAAAAGAATTAGGAGAAGAGGCAGTCATTTTAAGTTCGAAGGCTGTCTATTCGAAAGGCTTTTTAGGTTTGTTTAAAAAGAAATCGATTGAAGTATTAGCTGGAATGGATTCAATGGAAAGTCCAGCGCCCATCCTAGAAAAGCCAACCATTCAACAGGTCCAAGAAAATCCTAATTCAATTGCCATCAAAAAGGAATTAGAAGACTTAAAACAAATGGTTAAATCGATAGGGCGCCAAAAACCGAATAGGACTTATCCGGATGAACTGGAAGCTCTTATTCATCATTTGAAGGAGCAAGAATTAGCAGAGGAGCTTATCACATCGATTAGTGATGAGCTTTTCGTGCATATGAAAAAAAACGAAGACCATATTTCTATAGAAATGCAGCAAAAATTGGCGAAAGATTACTTGAAATCTCAGCTTGAAACATTTCCATTTGGCGGTATTTCCTATAACAAGAAATATATCAACGTACTTGGGCCAACTGGAGTAGGAAAAACAACGACTATAGCGAAAATGGCTGCACGTGCTGTATTAGAAAAAAAGAAAAAAGTTGGATTTATTACGACGGATACATATCGAATAGCAGCAATTGAACAATTAAAGACATATGCAGGACTATTACAAGCGCCAATTGAAATTGTCTATAACGAACAGGACTTACAACAAGCAATGCAGAAATTCGAAGCATTAGATGTAGTATTTATCGATACAGCGGGAAGAAATTACAAAGAAGTTAAATTTGTAGAAGACTTGCAAGAGCTAATTGATTTAAAAGAGAATACAGAAACATTTCTTGTCCTATCTTCTACTTCTAAACAGAGGGATATGGAAGTGATTATTGAGCAATTCAAGGAATTCCCAATTGAAAAATTTATTTTTACTAAAGTAGATGAAACAAATTCTATTGGCTCCATTATTAATTTAATGGTTAAATATAAGAAGGGACTTGCTTACTATACGGATGGTCAAGAAGTCCCTGAGGATATTATGGGAACTAGTCTAGATGAATTACTCAATTTATTTTTTAAAGGGGACTCATTATGAGAGATCAAGCTGAGGAGTTACGGCTGCGAATGCTTCGAAGTCAGCAAAAGCTAGGTCGATCTATTGCGGTTGTCAGTGGAAAAGGTGGCGTCGGGAAAAGTAATTTTTCGATGAATTTCACAACCACCTTAAGTGAGGTAGGGAAAAAAGTAGTACTAATTGATATGGACATCGGTATGGGAAATATTCATATACTGCTTGGAAAAACAGTCCCTACTAATTTGAAGGACTATTTAGTCGGAGAAAAAACGCTTGAAGAAGTCATGTTCGAAGGGCCGAATAACCTGCAATATATTTCGGGTGGGTCTGGCCTTTCGGGAGTTATGGAGTGGAATGATAAAATGTTCACTCGCCTAATCGAAGCGTTTGAATATTTGCAAAAAAATTATGATTACATCGTCTTTGATATGGGTGCTGGTGCAACAAGTCAAACCCTAGATTTACTAGTCTCTGTGGATGATATTATTGTCATTACTACTGCAGAACCTACTTCCATAACAGATGCCTATTCGATGATGAAATTTATCTACTTCAAAGATCCAGATAAAAACTTCTTTTTGCTTTGCAATCGAGCATTCTCGGAAGAAGAAGGGTTTGATACGACAACTAGGTTGAAACTTGCAATGTCTAAATTCTTATCAAAAGAAATCATTGTGCTGGGTTCATTACCAGAAGATCCAGCCGTACGTATGTCCGTGAAAGAACAAGTCCCTTTTTCTATTTTATATCCAAATGCCGCCATTACCAAAAAGCTTAAACAAATGGTTAGTAGTTTTACTAATATTGAAGTAGAGGAAACAGATATTCCACACCAAAGTACATTCATCTCTCGGTTGAAAAATCTATTTTCAAGGAGGTCATGAGCGGATGGTTCTTATACCAAAAAAGAAATTATTGATTGTTGATGACTCTGCGTTTATGCGAAAGTTGATAGGTGACTTTTTCAAGGAGAATAATGTAATAGAAGTGGTTGGGATTGCACGCAACGGCAAGGATGCCATTCAAAAAATAAAAGCATTAAAACCTGACGTTGTTACGCTAGACGTAGAGATGCCTGAGATGAATGGGCTAGACGCGTTAAAACAAATTATGGCAGAAACTCCGGTTGCAGTTATCATGTTATCTAGCACTACGCAAAGAGGGACCGAAATTACATTACAGGCTATGGCATATGGGGCAGTAGATTTTGTCGCAAAACCGAGTGGAACGATTTCATTAGATTTACATAAGATTAAAGACGAACTAGTGGCGA
The DNA here is from genome assembly GCF_044754065.1 of Psychrobacillus sp. NPDC093180. Taxonomy (NCBI): domain Bacteria; kingdom Bacillati; phylum Bacillota; class Bacilli; order Caryophanales; family Bacillaceae; genus Psychrobacillus; species Psychrobacillus sp. NPDC093180. The sequence goes on from NZ_JBIVOJ010000005.1 coordinate 119,106, forward strand.
AGGTTGAGAATGCTGCACACGTCACCATTAGTAAATTGAATAAAGAAACTACTAAACTTCCGACGACTACACCTAAACTACTAGATAGAAAACCAGTAGCAAGCAACGTAGTTAGTACAAAAAGAGTGTCCAATTGGAGTAAAACGACTAAAAAAATGGTATTGATCGGCACCTCTACAGGAGGCCCTAGAGCATTGCAGGAAGTGATTACAAAGCTTCCCAAAAACATGCAAGCTCCCGTGCTTATTGTGCAGCATATGCCAGCTGGATTTACGAAATCTTTAGCTGAAAGACTCAATCAATTAGCTGAAATAGAAGTAAAAGAAGCGGAAAATGGAGATATCATTCGCAATGGTCATGCCTATATTGCTCCCGGTGGCTATCATATGAAAATCCAAAAAGTTGGAAGTACATATTGCATTGTTTTAGATAACGAAGAGGCGCCTAGAGCAGGACATAGACCGTCAGTAGATGTCTTATTCGAGGATAATAGCCATTATAATGATTTCGATAAAATTGCTGTTATTATGACAGGGATGGGATCAGATGGTTCCAAGGGTCTTGTGCAGCTGAAGAAAAACGGCCATGTCGTAGCCATTGCTGAATCAGCGGACTCATGCATCGTCTATGGTATGCCAAAAGCCGCAGTGGAAACAAAGCTCGTAAATGAAGTAGTCGATTTAGAACATATCGCCAAAGCTATCATACAATATTTACCTTAAAGGGGTGTTAATAAATGGATACAAGTCAATATTTAGAAATGTTTATTGAAGAGAGCAAAGAACATTTACAAGCTTGTAATGAACACTTATTAGAATTGGAAAAAAATCCAGAAGATATTGCCATTGTAAACGAAGTCTTTCGTTCAGCACATACGTTAAAAGGTATGTCTGCAACGATGGGATACGAAGATATTGCAAATTTAACTCATAAAATGGAAAACGTACTAGACGAAATAAGAAATAATCGTTTGCATGTAACAGCTGATTTACTAGATGTTGTATTTACAGCAGTTGACCAGCTAGAAGAAATGGTTTTAGATATTGCGGCAGGTGGCAACGGGAAATTAGACGTAGCTTCGACAGTACAAAAACTGCATGCAATCGAAACAGGAGAAGAAGCTCCAGTTGCAGCAACCACTGTTGAAGAAACAGTAACTGTAGATTCTTCTAACGTACAAAATTGGTTAAACTATGATGATTATGAATTAACGGTCATCCAACAATCGTTGGAGCAGGATTATCATACATATGAAATTTCCGTTAAATTACGAGAAGATTGTTTGTTAAAAGCAGCACGTGTTTATATGGTTTTTGAACTATTGGAGAAAATGGGAGATGTTATAAAGTCCTCACCGTCCGTTGAAAAGTTGGAAGAGGAAGATTTTGATGAAGTTTTCTATATTGCCTTAGTGACTAATGAACCAAAAGATGATGTACAAAAGAAATTAATGAAAGTTTCCGAAGTGACAGATGTAGTTGTCCAAGCTGTAACTTTAGAGCAACTAAAAACTCGCCAACAGGATGAATTAAGCAAAGTTGAGGAAGTAGAGCAAGTAGCTGTTCAAACTCCTGAGCTAACGAGCGAGACTACCGAATTGCAGCCAGAGAAAAAAGAAAAATCATCTACTGCAAAAGGAAATGCTCCAGCTAGTAGTAAAACAATACGGGTAAATATTGAACGTCTAGATGTTCTGATGAATTTATTTGAAGAGTTAGTGATTGATCGTGGTCGATTACAGTCCATTTCAGAGGATCTTCGAAACGCTGAATTAGATGAGACTGTTGAGCGGATGTCTAGAATCACAGGAGATTTACAAAATATTATTTTAAATATGCGTATGGTACCAGTGGAAACAGTATTTAACCGTTTCCCACGAATGGTAAGACAATTAGCGAGAGATTTAAATAAGAAGATTAACTTAGAAGTTATTGGAGCAGAAACAGAATTAGATCGAACAGTGATAGATGAAATTGGAGACCCACTTGTTCATCTTATTCGGAATTCGCTCGATCATGGTATTGAAAGCCCGGAAGTGAGAAAATCAAAAGGTAAGCCTGAAGAAGGTACAGTTGTTCTCCGAGCATACCATAGCGGAAATCATGTCTTTATTGAAATCGAGGATGATGGAGCAGGGATTAATCGGGAAAAAGTGCTGAAAAAAGCTATTTCTAGAGGTATTGTAAGCGAAGAAGTTGCTTTGACTTTAACAGATAAACAGGTTGCGGAGCTTATTTTGTCTTCTGGTTTTTCTACAGCTGATGTCATTTCAGACGTATCTGGACGAGGCGTTGGATTAGACGTAGTAAAAACAACGATTGAATCACTTGGTGGAACGATAGAGATTTCTTCAACAGAAGGAAAAGGATCCTTGTTTTCAATCCAATTACCATTAACATTGTCTATCATTTCTGTCATGTTAGTGGAACTTGGAGAAGAGATTTATGCAATTCCACTTTCTTCGATTATTGAAACAGCCATTATACGTTCATCTGATATTTTAAATGCACACAATCAAAAAGTAATAGATTTCCGAGGAAAAGTAGTGCCTTTAGTATTTTTAGAAGATGTGTTTGATGTACCAAGAGAAAGCACAAAAGAGGAATTCCATTCAGTTGTCCTAGTTCGAAAAGGGGACAAATTAGCTGGACTTGTTGTGGATTCGTTTATTGGACAGCAAGAAGTTGTCTTGAAATCGCTAGGAGCGTACTTAACGAGTGTTTTTGCTATTTCTGGAGCAACTATTTTAGGAAACGGTAAAGTGGCATTAATCGTAGATTGTAATGCATTGATTATATAAGAGTTTATCTTTCAGGAAGGATGCGAAACTATATGACAGAAGCTGTAGATGTTCAAAACTTAAAAGTAGTTGTTTTTCAATTGGCAGATAAGGAATATGTCATTCCGGTCACACATGTGCAAGGAATTGAAAAACTGACGCATATTACGAGAGTACCTAAAACACCCTCTTATGTAAAAGGGGTAATAAACTTAAGAGGGGTAGTTACACCAATTATAGATCTAAGAAATCGTCTTGGACTAGGAGAAAGTAACTTAAATGAAGCTTCTAGAATTATCATTATCACGTTAGAAGAGATGAACGTAGGTGTCATTGTAGATTCCGCAAATGATGTGTTAGACATTCCAACAGATTCAATAGAACCACAACCAGAAGTAGTTGGCGGATTCGAGGAAGATTATATAGCTGGTGTCGCTAAACTGGACAGTCGTTTGTTAATATTGCTGCATATGCATCTCGTACTAAATCCGATAAAGTCGGGTGTTTAATACATGTATAAAAAAAATATAACATCGATCCATTTAGATGTTTTAAAGGAAATAGGAAATATTGGCGCTGCCCATGCAGCGACCGCCCTATCGACATTATTAAATAAAAAAATAGAGATGACTGTTCCTAAGGTGGAAATGGTATCTTTTGACGATATGATGGATTTAGCGGGGGGCCCTGAAAATGTTGTCGCGGGTATTTATCTTCGCATTGACGGCGATGTAACGGGTAGTATGTTTTTTGTGTTACCAGTAGGGCAGGCTAATCACTTCATTCAATCGTTAGTGCAAGATAGTAGTGTGGATTTTCAAACCGGTGAAGTTTCTGAGCTAGGAGCATCAGCCATGCAAGAATTAGGTAATATTCTATCCGGATCCTATCTATCTGCACTATCTGATTTTACGAGTCTTCGAATTTATCCGTCCGTACCTGCTTTAAGTGTAGATATGGTAGGAGCTATTGTTAGTTTTGGATTAGTAGAAGTTTCTCATATTAGTGATTATGTTATTGTGATTGATACTGCGATTACTGAGGAAAATACACCGAATGGAGAAAGTGTGAAAGGACATTTCTTCTTGCTGCCTGACCCTGATTCATTTGAAGCTATTTTCACTGCTTTAGGAGTACAGTAATATGATTGGACAGGGTCAAGTAGTTAAAGTTGGAATTGCGGATATGAATACAGTGAAAGCTCCAGACACGATACGCACTTCTGGTCTCGGCTCCTGTGTAGGGGTCGTCTTGTATGACGAAAGGTCGCAAATAGCTGGATTAGTCCATGTAATGCTACCAGATTCTAGTTTAGGTAGAACTGCAACGATTAATATTGCCAAATTTGCGGATACTGGTATTCCTGCTATGATTGAGCAGCTTAAACTAGAAGGGGTACAACCTTTTAGATTACGCGCAAAAATAGCCGGTGGTGCGCAAATGTTCCAATTCACTTCTGGTAAAGACACCATGCGAATTGGTCCACGCAATGTGGAAGCGGTGAAGGAATATTTAAAAAAGTATTCTATACCAATTGTTGCGGAAGATACAGGTGGAAGTAGCGGGAGAACGATTGAATTTAATCCTATGACAAAACTATTAAATATTCGAACGGTAAACCAAGGTGTTAGAGATATTTAGATGAAGCAGAGCTTTCTCCTGAGGAATGCACGAAAAATGTCAAATCTATGTTAAACGAACAATGAAAGTAGGGGATGTCGATGTTTTCGACTCCCCTTTTTGTGCAGAAATTTGCTATAATATACATATTCATCAGATATATTGAAAAGGGGTGTAATAGTGGCAAAAGAAAATTCGACAGAGGAACAACTCCTTTGGAAAAAATGGATAGAATCTAAAGATTCAGAGGCCGGAGATTTACTTATACGCAAGTATACGCCCCTAGTTACCTATCATGTTCAGCGTATTGGTGCAAGCATCCCTAAAAATATATCAAGAGACGAACTGAAAAGCCTAGGTATGATGGGCTTATTTGATGCGCTTAATAAATTCGACTACTCAAGAGAGTTAAAATTTGATACGTATGCTTCTTTTCGGGTGCGCGGAGCGATTATCGACGGTCTAAGAAAAGAAGATTGGCTTCCAAGATCTTCTCGTGAAAAGGCGAAGAAGTTAGAATCAAAAATTGAAGAGCTCGAACAACGATTATTAAGGCATGCATCTGCAGAAGAGATAGCAGATTATGTTGAAATGCCGGTAGACGATGTTTATCAAACCGTTCAAGAACATTTTTTTTCTAACGTATTGTCTATTGATGAGCAATTACAAGATAATGAAGAAGCGGATTCAAAGTCTTTTGTGATTAGAGATGATGCCCAAAAAACACCGGAGCAACAGATGGTGAAAGAAGAATTACTTCGTGATCTAGCTGGACAAATTCAGCAATTAAACGAAAATGAGCAATTAGTGCTGAGCCTATTCTATACAGAAGAGTTAACTTTAACTGTGATTGGCGAAATGCTTGGACTATCGACATCCAGAATCTCTCAAATCCATTCAAAAGCCCTGTTTAAGTTAAGAAAGCTACTCGCAAACGAAATGACGAATGTATAAAAAAATGAAAAGATGATTGGTTATTTCTTAGGGAACGGCGAGGTAATGCGTTGAAGAAAGTGACCGCTTGGATTTAGCACGGCGGCGCTTCGCTTTCCGCGGGCGAGCGACTGCCGGGCTCGCGCCACCGCACTAAATCCCTCCAATTAAGTAGTTGCAGAATAAGTATCTCCAGAAAATGGATAAGGGCAACCAAATAGCAGTGAAAGCAACCTGTCCTAGTCTGAAAGCAACCAAACGACTGTTGAGAGCAACTAGAGGCAGTCTGAAAGCAACCAAATTACCCCTGAGAGCAACCAATTATTCATAAAACAAGTTTACTTGGAGTGAGACGCCGATAATAATAGCGCATTATTGGGGATTGCTTTACAAAAAGCATCGACTTTGTCGGCTTTGTCGCGTACAGAGGCTAGTTTATCGCAGTCACAGTGGATAGTGTCGCACTCCACCATTTATTGGATTTACCCAGTTGAGAAACTGTTTAATAGTTGGTTTTTAGCAAGCCGATACTAAATAAACAAGCAGTTATTATTGATTTTCACTGCAGCCGTCGACTCCTGTGGAGGCCAACAGGACGTTGGATTCAAAGGCGTTGCCACACGATGTGGCGCTCTTAGCCTTTGTTCCTTGGGCTAATGAGACATTCCAACGACGCCCTAAGCGGAGGGAATGGCTCATCGATCACCCGGCGGTAAGCGTACGACTGCAGTGAAAATCTAGCAGATAACTTCATCAACTACCTACTTCGCAGTTCGCTATACTTCGACGTAAAGGAGATTCAAGACAACGCTACTGATTATCTAGCAGTCTCTATGCACTATTTTTTAGAAAGCTACTAATTCATCAAATAAATACTTTATCTTAAGTCATCGAAGGAGGCAGTCCCTTGAGTTTAAAAGGTGTAGAGCTCCAAATTGCTATTCCGAAAACATTAGATGCTGGGAAAGTTGCTGAGCAAATGCAACAGCAAAGTGCAGTAAACCAGGCGAATGCCCAAGCTGCTTCTGAAAGACAACTTGAAAAAAACAGAGAAACTGTTTTAGAATCGAACAAGACAGCAGAAGCGGATTTAGAAAACAAAGAAAAAGAACAAGCAGAGCAAGAAAGAAAAAAACGAGAAAAAAGAGAACAAGAAATGAAAGAGGCAAAACATCCTTTTAAAGGAAATTTTGTGGATTTTAGTGGATAGGAGCAGGCAATGACGTCAATTATTCTAGTCATATTATTTTTACTTCAATTAATTAGCTTTTACTTCATTGCTTTATTAAATGCAAAACTAACTAAATTCAACAATATGGAGCAAAAGCAAGAGCAAATATTAGCCGAAATTGAAGACTCCTTCAGTGCATATATTGCCGAGATCAAAGACGAAAACGATCGTCTGTTACGAGAATTAAACCATACCGATCGCGTTGTAGCAGCGACGACGGAGCAGGTGGAGGAAAAAGAAGATACAATAGAAACAACTCCAGTTTTTGAGGTCCCAAAAGCATTTGTATCCAAACAACTTGCCGCAAATAGCTATTTAAAAACTGCATCGGTAATAGAAAAAAAGGAACCAGTTACGATAAAAGAAAAAGTCTTTTTTTATGCTGACGAGGGGAAAAGCGTCGATGAAATTGCCCAAAAGCTACAAATTGGCAAAACAGAAGTAGAGCTTTTCTTAAAGTTTAAGCATTAAAATAGTTGAAAGTATGAAATATGTATGGTATATTACAATACGGTATGAATACACACGCAGTTCGGATGGATTTAGCAGGTGCTCTTTTATAAAATAAAAGAGTAGCTAAAGAAAAATGATGACTGCGGAAGACTAAACCAAACCAGGAGGAATTATCATGTCAGTAATCTCAATGAAACAATTACTTGAGGCTGGTGTACACTTTGGACACCAAACTCGCCGTTGGAACCCAAAAATGAAAAAATACATTTTTGTTGAGCGTAACGGAATCTACATCATCGATCTTCAAAAAACGGTGAAAAAATTAGAAGAAGCTTACGATTTCATGCGTCAAGTAGGTCAAGACGGTGGAAAAGTTCTATTCGTTGGAACTAAAAAACAAGCGCAAGAAGCTATTAAAGAAGAAGCTGAACGTTCAGGTAACTACTACATCAACCAACGTTGGTTAGGTGGTACTTTAACAAACTTCGGTACTATTCAAAAACGTGTAGCTCGTCTAAAAGCGATTGAAAAAATGGAAGAAGACGGTACATTCGATGTACTTCCTAAAAAAGAAGTAGTTCAACTTAAAAAAGAACACGAACGTCTTGTTAAATTCTTAGGCGGTATCCGTGATATGAAAGCTATTCCAGATGTAATGTTCGTAGTTGACCCACGCAAAGAGCGTATTGCTGTTGCGGAAGCTCGTAAACTGAACATTCCATTAGTAGGAATCGTTGATACAAACTGTGATCCAGACGAAATCGACTATGTAATTCCTGCAAATGACGACGCAATTCGTGCGGTTAAATTATTAACAGCTAAAATGGCGGATGCATTACTTGAAGCAAGACAAGGTGAAGACGAAGAAGTAACTCCAGCTGAAGTTGCTGCTGAGTAAGACACATGTAGTTAACAGGTGATAAGCGGCCAAACCTCTTATCACCTTTTTTTGAGAAGATGAATTTATTCGTACTAGGAGGAATTTAAAATGGCAGTTACAGCACAAATGGTAAAAGAATTGCGTGAAAAAACTGGCGCAGGTATGATGGATTGTAAAAAAGCTTTAGTACAAACAGAAGGTAATTTAGAAGCAGCAATCGACTTTTTACGTGAAAAAGGTCTTTCTTCTGCAGCTAAAAAAGCTGACCGTATTGCAGCTGAAGGTACTACTTACATCCAAATTGATGGAAATAAAGCTGTACTTTTAGAAATGAATGCAGAAACAGATTTCGTTGCAAAAAACGAAGCTTTCCAACAATTAGTACAACAAGTTGCTACACATTTATTAGCAACTGAACCAGCTTCAGTAGAGGAAGCTTTAGCTTCTACACTTGAAGAAGGTGTAACAGTAGAAAACGCTATTTCTAACGCAGTTGCAAAAATCGGAGAGAAAATTACACTTCGCCGTTTTGTAGTTGAAACTAAAACAGATGCAGATGCATTCGGTCCTTACCTACACATGGGTGGACGCATTGGTGTTCTAACTGTTCTTGAAGGTTCAACTGACGAGCAAGCAGCTAAAGATGTTGCAATGCACATTGCAGCACTAAACCCTGCATACATCTCTCGTGACGAAGTATCTGCTGATGAAGTAGAGCGTGAGCGTAAAGTATTAACTGAACAAGCTTTAAATGAAGGTAAACCGGAAAATATCGTTGCGAAAATGGTAGAAGGTCGCCTTGGTAAATATTTCGAAGAAGTTTGTTTATTAGATCAATCTTTCGTTAAAAACCCTGATCAAAAAGTTGGCGTATTCGTTGAATCAACTGGTGGTAAACTAGTTTCATTCACTCGCTATGCTGTTGGTGAAGGAATCGAAAAACGTGAAGATAACTTCGCGGAAGAAGTAATGAACCAAGTAAAAGGTAACTAATAAGAAAAGCGGAAATACGATAAGTATTTTCACTAAATAGACAATACTTTTAGGGAACACGCAATTAGTGTTCCCTATTTTTCAAGAAAAGAGATGGAGGATACCTATGAGCACACCACAATACAAAAGAATCGTTTTAAAATTGAGTGGCGAAGCATTAGCTGGAGAGCAAGGTTTCGGACTATCACCTGAAATTATCAAGTCTGTAGCAGAGCAAGTAAAAGAAGTAGTAGAATTAGGCGTCGAAGTTGCTGTTGTAGTAGGTGGAGGCAACATTTGGCGTGGAAAAGTAGGAAGCGAAATGGGCATGGATCGTGCAACTGCAGATTATATGGGTATGCTTGCTACGGTTATGAATTCACTTGCACTACAAGATTCACTTGAAAAATGCGGGATTGAGACTCGTGTTCAAACTTCCATCGAAATGCGTCAAGTTGCAGAGCCGTACATACGACGACGAGCAATTCGTCATTTAGAAAAAAAGCGTGTAGTTATATTCGCAGCTGGAACAGGAAATCCATACTTCTCTACTGATACAACTGCTGCTTTACGTGCAGCAGAAATAGAAGCGGATGTTATCCTGATGGCTAAAAATAATGTGGACGGTGTATATTCTGCAGATCCAAAGACCGATACTACAGCTATTAAATACGATGAGTTATCCTTTATCGAAGTAATTCAACAAGGTTTACAAGTGATGGATTCTACTGCATCTACATTATGTATGGACAATGATATCGCACTTATTGTATTCTCAGTTATGGAAAATGGAAATATTAAAAGGGCTGTACTTGGGGAAACGATTGGTACAGTCGTTAGGAGGAATTCATAATGCCGAAACAAGTAATTGAGCAAACAAAAGATAAAATGGCAAAAACGATTCAAGTATACACGAGAGAACTTGCTTCTATCCGAGCTGGTCGTGCAAATGCATCTTTGCTTGACAAAATTTCAATTGATTATTATGGTGCGCCAACACCTATTAATCAAATGGCAGGTATTTCGACTCCAGAGGCTCGATTAATCACGATTCAGCCTTATGATAAGTCAATTCTTGGAGAGATTGAAAAGGCAATTTTAAAGTCGGATATAGGTATTACACCTACGAATGACGGTTCCATAATTCGTCTTGCGATTCCTGCTCTTACAGAAGAACGCCGTAAAGAATTAGTAAAACAAGTGAAAAAAGAAGCAGAAGAAGCAAAAGTGAATATTCGTAATGTTCGCCGTGATGGAAACGATGATCTTAAAAAACTCGAAAAATCTGGGGACATTACAGAAGACGACTTAAGAAACTACACTGAAGAAATCCAAAAACTTACGGATTCAAATATTGATAAAATCGATGCAATTACGAAAGATAAAGAAAAAGAAATTCTAGAAGTATAAGCTAATTTAGTAGTGCATCCAAATAATTGTTTGAACTTTTTGTTTGGAAAAGGCGTCCTTTAGAGTAGGGACGCCTTTTTATATTGCGATATATTTGATATGATAGGTCATATATGTTCCTAGTTAGTAAGGTGGGGGTTTTTTGAATGTTAAATAAACTTATCCGTAAAAATGAAAAATCGATAAGTATTCCGTTAGAGAAACGAAAAGAAAATGCCCAACAAGAACAATTGCCAGGCCATATTGCGATTATTATGGACGGAAATGGTAGATGGGCTAAAAAGCGAGCGCTACCCCGCATAGCTGGTCATCACGAGGGCATGAAGACTGTAAAGAAAATAACTAGGTTTGCGAATGAAGTTGGTATAAAAGAGTTAACTTTATACGCTTTTTCTACAGAAAATTGGAAAAGGCCTAAAATGGAAGTAGAGTTTTTAATGCGCCTGCCAGAGGAATTTTTAGGCACGTATTTACCGGAGTTAATTGAGCAAAATGTACAAGTACAAATGATGGGAAATATGGAATCATTGCCTGAGCATACGAAAAGAGCTGTACAAAAAGCAATCGATCAAACTGCGGCAAATGATGGGTTAATATTAAACTTTGCTTTAAATTATGGAAGCAGAGATGAAATTGTTCAAGCAGTCAGTAAAATTGCTCGTGATGTACAAGAAGGTAATGTGGCGCTAGATGAGATTTCTGAGGAATTATTAAGCAATCACTTAATGACAAAGAATTTAAGTGATCCAGATTTGCTTATTCGTACGAGCGGAGAAGTACGTCTAAGTAATTTTATGCTCTGGCAGCTTGCTTACACGGAATTTTGGTTTACAGACACTTTATGGCCGGATTTTGATGAATCGTGTTTAATGGATGCGATTGAAAATTATCAAAAACGAAATAGGAGATATGGTGGATTGAAGGAGGGAGAAGGGAATTGAAGGTACGTATAATTACGGGTGTTATTGCAGCAGCACTTTTTCTTCCTATTGTTTGGTTAGGTGGATCTATTTTTACTGCACTTATATATATTTTGGCTGCAATAGGCGTGTATGAGTTGTTACGAATGAAAGAGTTACCAATATTTTCATTTGCGGGGGCTATTTCTTTGCTCCTTTTATTTGTGCTTTTATTGCCATCGTCTATTGCGGATGATGTGTTTGCTATGACGGGGCACTCAAAAATTGAATGGGTTTTTGTCGTTGTTTTTCTGCTCCTAATCTATACAGTACTCGTGAAAAATCGATTTACGTTCGATGATGCGGCATTTATGTTATTAGGAACTTTATACGTAGGAATTGGATTTTACTATTTTATAGAGACAAGAGATGCTGGATTAGCTTATTTAATATTTGCGCTTATTGTAGTTTGGGCAACAGATTCTGGTGCCTATTTTACAGGTAGAAAACTTGGAAAGCGTAAATTATGGCCAGAGATCTCACCAAATAAAACGATAGAAGGGTTTATTGGCGGTATTATATGGGCCATAATAGCAGCATTTATCATGCACTTTATAAGCCCGCTTACGAATTCTTATCTTATATTAATTGGAATTACGATTGCTGCATCTATTTTTGGGCAGCTAGGTGATTTAGTAGAGTCAGCGATCAAAAGGCATTATAATGTAAAAGATTCTGGTAAGATTTTACCTGGCCATGGCGGTATTTTAGACCGTTTTGATAGTCTATTATTCGTCTTACCATTACTACACTTTTTACATTTCATCTAAGGAGACATAATTTCATGCGAAAAAGAATAAGTTTATTAGGAGCTACCGGTTCAATAGGTATTCAAACATTAGATATTATAAGAGAGCATTCGGAGCAGTTTCAGCTGGTTGCATTTTCAGTCGGAAAAAATATAGAAGAGACAAGAAAAATCTTGAGTGAATTTCCTGTGCAATTAGTATCTGTTATAAGTGAAGAAGATGCGCGTCAATTACAAAGTGAATTTTCTCACGTCGAATTCGTATACGGAGACGCTGGGTTAGTACAAGTTGCTGCTCATACAAATGCCGATGTGTTAGTGAATGCTGTCCTTGGAAGTGTTGGGTTGAATCCGACACTGGAAGCTATCAAAAAAGGAATAACGATTGCAATTGCGAACAAAGAAACACTAGTGACAGCTGGACATCTCGTGATGCAAGCTGCAAAAGAATATAATGTACCTATCTTACCTGTAGATAGTGAACATTCTGCTCTTTTTCAAGCGATGAACGGAGAAAAAAGATCAGAGATTGCCAAGTTAATCATTACGGCCTCTGGGGGTAGCTTTAGAGATCGGACAAGAGAAGAGCTGCAACATGTGACGGTAAAAGATGCTTTAAATCATCCAAACTGGTCAATGGGCTCTAAAATTACGATAGACTCAGCCACGATGATGAATAAAGGGTTAGAAGTCATCGAAGCGCGTGTTCTATTTAATATTTCTTATGATGATATAGAAGTATTGTTACATAGAGAAAGTATTATCCATTCCATGGTTGAATTTGAAGATACGAGTGTAATCGCTCAACTAGGAACTCCTGATATGAGAGTTCCAATTCAATATGCCTTGTCTTACCCGGATAGATTGCCACGTCCAAATGCAAAGCGATTGAATTTAGCTGAAATAGGCAAACTGCATTTTGAAGAAATGGATTATAATCGTTATTATGCATTAAAGCTTGCGATTGAAGCGGGACGAGCAGGTGGAACGATGACAACAGTTTTAAATGCGGCAAATGAAGCAGCGGTAGCTTTATTTTTGCAGGAGAAAATTAGCTTTTTAACGATTGATGAGCTAATCGAGCGAGCAATGGATGCACATGTGAACATTTCAAGTCCAGATTTAGAAACTATCTTACATGTAGACGCCCAAACAAGAAAAAACGTACGAAACATGTTAAAATAATGCATGAAATGCTGGAACACAATGAAGGTGGGATATAATGGAGACAGCCATTGCGTTTATAATAATTTTTGGTAGTATTGTATTTTTTCATGAGCTAGGGCATTTTATTTTTGCCAAAAAAGCAGGAATAATGGTGCGTGAGTTTGCGATTGGAATGGGTCCGAAGATTTTTGCTATGACAAAAGGTGAAACACTTTATACGATTCGTCTATTACCTATAGGCGGGTATGTTCGGATGGCAGGAGAAGATTTGGACTCTGTCGAACTTCAACCCGGGTATAGATTAGGGATTCGAGTAAATGATGACAATGAAATCGATCAAATCGTTCTCAATCAAAATAAACAGTTTCCGGACATGCTTTTTTTAGAAGTAGAGAATTCGGATTTGATGAAGGAAATGTTCATCGAAGGGTATGATGAAGAGGAACGATTAGTTAGATATAAAGTAGCTAGAAATGCTGTGATCAATGAGAATGGGAAAGAAACATTCATTGCTCCATATGATCGACAATTTGGATCCAAAACAGTAGGACAAAGATCAATGGCTATTTTTGCTGGTCCACTCTTTAACTTTATATTGGCGTTTTTCATATTTTTATTGCTTGGTTTATTTCAAGGGGTACCGACATATGAACCTGTTATAACTACAGTAGTAGCAGATAGCCCAGCAGCACAGGCAGGGATGAAAGACGGGGATTTAGTAACAGCGATTAATGGTACACCTATTAGCACATGGGATGAGTTCTCAGAAGAAGTAAAGGTTAGTCCAAATGAGAAGATGAACTTTACGATTGATCGAAATGGCGAAACATTAGAGTTGTCTATGACTCCAAATGAAGTGGTGGTGGGCAAAGAAAAAGTTGGACAAATTGGCGTTCAATACGTTAGCCCACTTGAAAAAAATCCATTGAAAGCTATACCATATGGTGCGGGGCAAACATATGAAACGACCAAACGAATATTTATTTTATTAGGTACATTAATTTCTGGTAACTTCTCCATCGATGATTTATCAGGTCCAGTTGGTATATATAAAGCAACAGAGGAAGTTGCGCAATATGGCGTGTATAATTTAATGTATTGGGCAGCGTTACTAAGTATTAACTTAGGGATCATGAACTTATTGCCACTCCCAGCATTAGATGGTGGACGATTATTATTTTTCCTATTTGAAGCAATTCGAGGAAAACCAGTCGATAAACAAAAAGAAGGAATGGTTCACTTTGTGGGAATTATGCTTCTAATGGTATTAATGGTAGTCGTCACGTGGAATGATATACAAAGGTTTTTCTTCTAAAGAAGAACTGGAAGAAGGGAAAGTTCGCACCAATGAACTTTCCTTTCTTTTTCTGTTATAGGTTAGTGAAGGAGGGAATCACTATGCAAGATGGTAAGATGAGAATGCACTTATTGCTGCAACAACTCGAGTTAACAGAGGATTCTTTCGTCAAATATTTTGAACATGCATCGATCAATAGATTTACAGTGCATAAAAAAATAAGAAAGTGGCAATTCCAAATTCAATTACCAACTATTTTGCCAATTAATATATACACTATTTTACAAACTCGCTTACAAGAAAAGTTTGCGGGCATAGCGAATGTTATTTTAACGATTTCGAGTGATCATACAGACGTGACCGATGAGTTAGTAAAACAATATTGGTCAAGCGTACTAAAAGAATTAAGTGACATGTCACCGCCACTAAAAGATTGTCTAGAAAAGCAAGAGCCAGTGTGGAATGGCCAAATGATTCAACTAACATGTGGGAATGATTTAGAGTTACGTACATTCAAAAAGAAATATATAGAGATGATCAGTTCTATTTACGAGAGTTTTGGATTTCCGAAAGTAGCGATTGATTTTCGAGTAGTAGAAAACACAGAAGCGGTAGCTGAAGCACAGATGGCATTTTTGGAGCAGCGGCGATTAGAAGAAGAAGCACTCGGGAAAAAAGCGTTGTTAGACTTGCAAAACCGAGAACAAAATCGTCAAGAGGCTGGAGACGATGTTGCAGATGGACCTTTCCAGCTAGGTATTCCGCTGAAGAAGGAAGAACCAATTTTAGAAATAAGAACAATTCAAGACGAAGAGAGAAGAGTAACGATCGAAGGATTTGTATTTGACGTGGAAGTAAAAGAGCTGCGTAGTGGGCGCTCGCTTCTGACGGCAAAAGTAACGGACTATACAGATTCGATTCTTGTGAAGATGTTCTCTCGTGATAAAGAAGATGCACAAATGATGTCTCGCCTTCAAAAAGGAATGTGGATTAAAGTAAGAGGATCCGTTCAAAACGACACATTCGTACGAGATCTAATCATTATGGCTCAAGATATGTCAGAGATAAATGCTGTAGTGCGACATGATACAGCAGCTGAAAAACGAGTAGAATTACATATGCACTCTCCAATGAGTGCGATGGATGCAGTGTCCTCTGTTTCTTCTATCGTATCTCAAGCAGCAAAATGGGGACATAAGGCGATTGCTATTACGGACCATGCAAATGTTCAATCGTTTCCGGAAGCATATGCAGCTGGTAAAAAGAATGGCATCAAAATTTTATATGGACTTGAAGCCAATCTAGTGCATGACGGTGTTCCGATTGCTTATGACGAACAACATACTAGACTTGAAGATGCCACTTATATTGTTTTTGACGTGGAGACGACCGGTTTATCGGCAACATACGATAAAATAATCGAGCTAGCTGCAGTCAAAATGAAAAACGGTAATATCATTGATAAATTTGAACGCTTTGCCAATCCACATCACGCCCTTTCCGCTACAACTATTGAGTTAACCGGAATAACGGATGAGATGGTTCAAAATGCACCGGAGATTGAAGAAGTTATTAAAGACTTTTATGAATTCATTGGAGACGGAATTATTGTTGCCCATAATGCATCCTTCGATATGGGATTCTTATATGAGGGCTATCGCCGTTGCGGCATTGATCATTTCACACATCCAGTTATTGATACGCTGGAACTGGCAAGATTTTTGCATCCGGAGCTGAAAACCCATCGACTTGGTTCTCTCGCGAAGAAGTTTAACATTGAGTTAACACAAGCCCACCGAGCTATATTCGACTGTGAAGCAACGGGTTATTTACTCCTTCATTTATTGAAGGAAGCAGAAGAAAAAGATATTGAATACCATGATGATTTCAATAAACATATTGGACAAGGGGATTCCTATAAAAGAGCAAGACCGTCTCACTGTACGATTTTAGCGGTGAATGACGAAGGGCTTAAAAACTTATTTAAATTAGTTTCTCTTTCACATACAACGACATTTTATCGTGTACCAAGAATTAAACGATCCGTATTACAAAAGCATCGAGCAGGATTAATCATTGGCTCGGGCTGTGATAAAGGAGAAGTTTTTGAAGGGCTTATGCAAAAACCGCTAGAGCAAGTCGAGGAAATTGCGAAGTTCTATGACTATTTAGAAATTCATCCAAAAGAAGTATATAGTCACTTATTAGAACTTGAGCTCGTGCGAGATGAATGGAATTTGGAAGATATTATCCGCAAGATGATCAAACTAGGGAAAAAACTAAACCTTCCAGTAGTAGCGACGGGTAATGTCCATTACTTGCATGAAAACGATGCGATTTTCAGAAAGATATTAATAAACTCCCAGGGCGGGGCGAATCCACTGAATCGTCATGGGTTGCCTAAAGTGCATTTCCGTACGACAAATGAAATGTTAGATGCATTTTCATTTCTTGGGGAAGAATTGGCGAAAGAAATTGTCATTACAAACCCAAATAAAATTGCAGATTCGATAGAAGAGATTAAACCGATTAAAGACGATTTATATACTCCAAAAATTGAAGGAGCAGACGACGAAGTTAGGTCTTTAACTTATTCGAAAGCAAAAGAAATATACGGAGAAGAACTCCCTGAGATAGTGGAGGCTCGAATAGAAAAAGAGTTAACCTCTATTATTGGGCATGGATTTGCGGTTATTTATTTAATTTCACATAAACTGGTGAAAAAATCGCTTGATGATGGATACCTGGTTGGTTCTCGTGGATCGGTCGGATCTTCATTGGTTGCTACATTGACTGAAATTACGGAAGTAAATCCGTTGCCACCGCATTATGTTTGTCCGAAATGTCAGCATTCGGAGTTTTTCCAAGATGGTTCCGTCGGTTCTGGGTTTGACTTGCCGAATAAGTCTTGTGAAAAATGTGATACACCGTATGTGAAAGATGGACAGGATATTCCGTTCGAAACATTCCTTGGATTTAAAGGAGATAAAGTTCCAGATATCGATTTGAACTTCAGCGGTGAGTATCAACCAGTAGCTCATAACTACACGAAAGAGCTTTTCGGAGAAGATTATGTATTCCGGGCAGGTACAATCGGAACAGTTGCTGAAAAAACGGCTTACGGATATGTTCGAGGGTATATGAATGACAATAATTTAACGATGCGAGGAGCAGAAATCGATCGGTTGGTGCAAGGCTGTACTGGAGTGAAACGGACGACTGGTCAGCATCCAGGGGGAATTATAGTAGTTCCCGATTATATGGATATTTTTGATTTCTCACCAATTCAATTCCCAGCAGATGCGCAAGATTCTGAATGGAAAACAACCCATTTCGACTTCCATTCGATTCATGATAATTTGTTGAAACTCGATATTCTGGGGCACGATGATCCAACGGTTATTCGGATGCTTCAAGATTTATCTGGAATTGATCCGAAAACAATTCCTACGGATGATCCGGAAGTGATGAAAATATTTAGTGGAACCGAATCGTTAGGTGTTACTGAAGAGCAAATAGATTGTAAAACGGGAACACTGGGTATTCCGGAATTTGGTACGCGATTTGTTCGTCAAATGTTAGAAGAGACGAAACCATCGACATTCTCAGAACTTGTCCAAATATCAGGGCTTTCTCATGGTACCGATGTATGGCTTGGAAATGCACAGGAGCTTATCCAAGATGGAACATGTCAATTATCCGATGTAATTGGTTGTCGGGATGACATTATGGTTTATTTGATCTATCAAGGTCTGGAACCTTCGTTAGCATTTAAAATAATGGAATCGGTTCGAAAAGGGAAAGGGTTAACACCAGAGTTCGAATCGGAAATGAAAGCAAAAGGTGTAGCTAACTGGTATATTGAATCCTGTAAAAAGATCAAGTATATGTTCCCTAAAGCCCATGCCGCTGCTTATGTATTAATGGCAGTACGTATCGCATATTTTAAAGTACATTTTCCGATACTATATTATGCAGCGTACTTTACGGTTCGAGCTTCTGATTTCGACTTAATCTCCATGGTGAATGGATCGCAAACAATGCGGGCAAAATTAGATGAAATCAACGCTAAGGGACTCGATGCCGCTCCAAAAGAAAAAAGTTTACTTACTGTTCTTGAAATTGCACTGGAAATGTCCGAGCGTGGAATTAAAATGCAAAAAGTAGATTTGTACAAATCTAAAGCAGCAGAGTTTACAATTGAAGGTAATACGCTTATTCCGCCTTTTAATGCGATTCCTGGTCTTGGAACAAACGTTGCGATACAAATCACCAAAGCAAGACTAGATGGTGAGTTTTTATCGAAAGAGGACTTGCAGCAAAGAGGACGAGTTTCGAAAACGATTATTGAATATATGGATTCAATGGGCTGTTTAGAAGGCCTTCCAGAAGCCAATCAGTTATCGTTGTTTTGAGTTAATAGCATAAGCTTATCTATACGGTTATTGTCTAGCTTCCGCGCCTTGCTCGGGCCGGCACGATGCGGGTCACTTTGCAGACCTACCACATCTCCATTTGCCCGTCGGAGCAGATATAGGCGCTTGCGCATTTCTTCACAATTTGCATGAAAGCAGGATGTATGGTAATATAAAACTACCAATGTTTCATAGTTCTGTGACGAAAGAGTGGGATTTCCCGCTCTTTTCTGTTGTTATATAGAAAATCATTGTGGTGTAGGAGGCTTATATGAGTAATATTACCAGTGAAATTGAGAACCTTGTAACGCCTATTTTACAAGAGTTAAACTTAGAGCTTATTGACATTGAATATGTAAAAGAAGGTCGCGATTGGTTTTTACGAATCTATATAGATACACCGGCTGGTGGTATAGATATTGAACAATGTGCTCAAGTTAGTGAAAAACTAAGCGAAAAATTAGATGTTGTCGACCCGATTAAGGAAAACTATTTCTTAGAAGTTTCTTCACCAGGAGCAGAGAGACCTCTTAAAAAAGACGCTGATTTTATCGCAGCAGTCGGAAAATATGTTTTCATTAAAACGTATGAACCTATAAACGGCGCTAAGGAATTTGAAGGGACATTACTTTCCTTTTCCGTAGAAGAAGGCGCATTAATAGAAGTTCGTGTGAAAACTAGAAGAGTAAAAATTCAAATTGATAAAGAGAAAATTGCGCTTGCTCGTTTAGCAATCGATTTCTCTGCATAATGTATATTGAGGAGTGATAGCTATGAGTAGTGATCTATTAGATGCGTTAACAGCGCTCGAAAAACAAAAAGGAATTGCAAGAGATGTGCTGATTGAGGCAATCGAAGCAGCATTAGTAACTGCATATAAACGAAACTTTAACCAAGCGCAAAATGTGCGGGTAGATATTAATTTGGCAGTGGGAACGATGCTTGTTTATTCTCGTAAAGATGTAGTGGAAGAAGTAACAGATGATCGCTTACAAATTTCACTAGAAGACGCAAGAGCGATTAATCCACATTATGCTATTGGGGATGTCGTGGAAGAAGAAGTGACTCCACGTAATTTCGGTCGTATTGCTGCACAAACTGCGAAACAAGTTGTAACACAACGCGTACGTGAAGCAGAACGAGGACTTATTTACGAAGAATATGTAGATCGTGAAGACGATATTGTAAATGGTATCGTTGAACGTTTAGATGCACGTAATATTTATGTTGGCTTAGGTAAAGTAGAAGCAGTGCTTCCTGCGAATGAACAAATTCAAACGGAAACGTATCGTCCACATGATCGTATTAAAGTGTATATCACGAAAGTGGAACGAACTTCTAGAGGACCTCAAGTGTTTGTTTCAAGAACACATCCAGGCTTCCTTCGCCGTTTGTTTGAAATGGAAGTTCCAGAAATCTTTGAAGGTATCGTTGAGATCAAATCGATTGCTCGTGAAGCAGGAGATCGCTCTAAAATATCCGTTTATGCGCATAACGAAGAAATTGATCCAGTAGGTTCTTGTGTTGGTGCAAAAGGTGCTCGCGTACAAACGATTGTAAATGAGTTAAGTGGAGAAAAAATCGACATTGTAGAATGGTCAGAAGATCCAGTAGTTTTCGTTGCAAATGCACTTAGTCCTTCTAAAGTATTGGATGTACAAGTGAACGAAGAAGAGAAATCTACTACAGTCGTTGTTCCAGATTACCAACTTTCTCTTGCAATTGGAAAAAGAGGCCAAAATGCTAGACTTGCAGCAAAATTAACAGGCTGGAAAATTGATATTAAAAGCGAAACAGATGCAAGAGAATTAGGGATTTATCCGAATGAAAACTCTCCTGAAGTTACTTTAGAAAGCTTCGATGATGAGATGGATGATTTCGATTTTTATAAAGACGAAGAGTAAGAATATGCAAGGATGGTGAGCTTGTATGGCGATTCAAAAGAAAATACCATTACGTAAATGTGTTGCTACTGGTGAAATGTTCCCGAAAAAGGAAATGATTCGCATCGTTCGTTCAAAAGAAGGCGAAGTTACGGTCGATTTGACTGGAAAAAAATCAGGTCGTGGCGCATACGTATCTAAAACGATCGAAGCGGTAAACCAAGCGAAAAAGAAAAATTCGCTAGCCAATCATTTAGAAGCTTCAATTCCAAATGAAATATATGATGAATTGATCGTGATCATTGAAAGAGAAAAACTGAAATGACGATAGAGCAGCAGATTACCCAACTACTTGGACTTGCAACACGCGCAAGAAAGACGATATCTGGTGAAGAGCTAGTCGTCAAAGAAATTAGAAGCAAAAAAGCAAAACTTGTCATTTTAGCATCCGATGCTTCTGACAATACAGCGAAAAAATTGAATGATAAATGTGCATCTTTTAACGTTGAGCTGCATGTCTTTGGAGACCGGCACGATCTCGGACATGCGACGGGAAAAGAGGCCAGGGTGGCAATAGCCATTATGGATGACGGTTTCGCTAAAAAACTGTCCGGCCTTCTCAACGAATATAACCGGGGGTGAGCGAATGACTAAAATCAGAGTTCATGAATACGCGAAACAAATAGATAAATCGAGTAAAGAAGTTATAGAGCAACTAGGAAAGCTTAATATTCAAGTGAAGAATCATATGGCGATGCTTGAAGGAGATGCTGTCCAAAAACTAGACGGTATTTATAAAAAGTCTACCGCTAAACCTAGCAAACCAGCTCAAAATCAATCACAAGCAAAACCAGCTGGACAATCACAATCAAGACCAGCTGGACAATCACAATCAAGACCAGCAAACCAAAACCAATCAAGACCGGCAAACCAAGGAGCAGCAAGACCATCTCAAGGGAATGCTAGCCAAGGTTCAAACAACCAATCAAAAGATAAAAAGCCTTTTAATAACAATAATCGCCCAGGCGGAAATAACCGACCAGGCGGCCAAAATAGACCAGGTGGACAAAACAGACCAGGTCAAAAATTCCAAAAAAGAAGAAAAGGCCCAACAACGCCTGTGCAACCGCCAGTACCAAGAAAAGAAAGAGAGCTTCCTGAAAAAATTACATTTACTGAGTCATTAACAGTAATGGAATTAGCGAAAAAACTTGGTCGTGAACCAGCAGAAATTATTAAAAAATTATTTTTACTTGGTGTAATGGCAACGATTAACCAAGAATTGGATAAGGATGCAATAGAGTTAATTTGTGCAGACTACGGGGTAGAAGTAGAAGAGGAAATTAAAATCGATATTACCGATTTAGAAGTACACTTCGAAAACTCTGAAGAAGACACAGCGAACTTAACAGAACGTCCACCAGTTGTAACCATTATGGGACATGTTGACCACGGTAAAACAACTTTACTAGACTCCATCCGTCATACGAAAGTTACGGCTGGTGAAGCAGGTGGGATTACACAACATATCGGTGCTTACCAAGTTGTAGAAAACGGCAAAAAGATTACATTCCTAGACACACCAGGACATGCTGCGTTTACAACAATGCGTGCACGTGGAGCTAAAATAACGGATATTACGATTCTTGTAGTTGCAGCAGATGATGGTGTAATGCCACAAACAGTTGAAGCGATCAATCACGCAAAAGCTGCGGAAGTACCAATCATCGTTGCAGTAAACAAAATGGATAAACCAGCTGCAAACCCAGATCGTGTAATGCAAGAGCTAACTGAACATGGTTTAGTTCCTGAAGCATGGGGTGGGGAAACAATTTTCGTTCCAATTTCTGCGTTAAAAGGTGAAGGAATTGATAGCCTGCTGGAAATGGTATTGTTAGTATCAGAAGTTGGAGAACTAACTGCAAATCCAAAACGTCTTGCAATAGGTTCTGTTATTGAAGCTCAACTTGATAAAGGTAGAGGGTCAGTTGCTACACTATTAGTACAAGATGGAACACTAAATGTCGGAGATCCTATTGTAGTAGGTCATGCATTTGGGCGTGTACGTGCAATGGTGAATGATTTAGGACGTCGTGTTAAATCAGCAGGTCCATCCACACCAGTAGAAATTACAGGATTAAATGAAGTACCACAAGCAGGAGACCGTTTCGTCGTGTTTGAAGACGAAAAAACTGCTCGACAAGTTGGGGAGACACGTGCTTCTCATGCACAAGTTAACCAACGCTCTGAAAAAGCTCGTGTGACATTAGACAATTTATTTGATCAAATGAAGCAAGGGGAAATGAAAGAGCTTAACTTAATCGTAAAAGCAGACGTACAAGGTACAGTGGAAGCAATGGCTGCTTCTCTTATGAAAATTGAAGTAGAAGGTGTAAATGTTCGAATCATTCACACTGGTGCAGGAGCTATTACTGAATCAGATATTACGCTTGCTGCTGCTTCTAACGCAATCGTAATCGGATTCAATGTAAGACCAGATACAAATGCTAAACGTGCAGCGGACCAAGAAGGCGTAGACATTCGCTTACACCGCGTTATTTATAAAGTAATCGAAGAAATTGAATCTGCGATGAAAGGATTACTTGATCCTGAATTCCAAGAGAAAATTATTGGTCAAGCGGAAGTTCGTGAAACATTTAAAGTATCAAAAGTTGGAACGATTGCTGGTTCCTATGTCATCGAAGGTAAAATTACAAGAGACAGCGGTGTTCGTATTATCCGTGACTCTATCGTTATTTTCGAAGGCGAATTAGATACATTAAAACGTTTTAAAGATGACGCAAAAGAAGTGGCAAGAGGATATGAATGTGGTATTACGATTAAAAACTTCAATGATATTAAAGAAGGCGACATTATCGAAGCTTACATTATGGAAGAGATTAAACGATAATGATTGTATATGCAGAGTGTGATTTTCTCATTCCTACTGCACATTCCTTGAAAGAAAAAAGAGCAGTTCTTCAACGAACGCTCTCTCGTACGAAACAAAAGTTCAATGTTTCTATTTCGGAAATTGATCACCAAGATGTATGGCAGCGGACGACTATTGGAATAGTTTGTGTTGCGTCTGGGAAGGATGCTGCAAAGCGAGAGCTTACGCATGCGATCAACCATTTGGAATCTTTTCCGGAATGGGAATGCATTGATATAAGACAAGAACATTTATGATAGAAAATGAGGTGTAGCCATCATGTCGATGCGCGCTAACCGAGTTGCAGAACAAATGAAAAAAGAGCTAGGCGAGATTATTGGCCGAAAACTAAAAGATCCTCGTATCGGTTTTGTTACGGTAACAGATGTTGCAGTAACAGGAGATTTACAGCAAGCGACAATTTATGTAACTGTCCTTGATGGAAACAAAGAAGATACGTTAAAAGCTTTAGAAAAAGCAAAAGGATTTATCCGTTCGGAAATCGGACAACGTATTAGATTACGTATCACGCCTGAACTGTTATTTCAATTTGACGAGTCTGCAGCTTACGGTAATCGAATAGATGATTTACTAAGACAGATCAACAAATCATCTGAAGAGTAAAAAACAAAGAAGTCTGCTTAACAAAATGAGCAGACTTCTTTGTTGTATATTATGAAACTAGAGGTGAAGTACATGTACGAAGGTATACTTCCGTTATGGAAAGAAAAAGGAATGACTTCTCACGATTGTGTATTTAAACTACGCAAAATATTAAAAATGAAACGAATCGGTCATACAGGAACATTAGATCCAAGTGTAGAAGGGGTTCTGCCTATTTGTTTAGGGCAAGCAACAAAAGTATCAGAATATATTATGAACGAAGGTAAGACATATATAGCAACCGTTTCGATAGGTTCATCTACTTCTACTGAAGATGCAGACGGAGAAGTAATCGAACAAAATAAGGAAGAAAAGCACTTTTCAAAAGCACAAATTTTAGAAGTTCTTAAACAACTGACTGGTGAAATTACTCAAACCCCTCCCATGTTTTCTGCTGTGAAGGTGAATGGTAAAAAACTATATGAATATGCAAGAGAAGGAAAAGAAGTAGAACGTCCGAGTAGACAAGTAACAATTTATAAGCTGAACTTGCTTGATGAACAAGAAGAATTTTTTGGAGAAAATGTCACGTTCACGATTGAAATAGGATGCAGCAAAGGGACGTATATTCGTACACTTGCCGTGCAAATTGGAGAGCTACTTGGCTATCCTGCCCATATGGCTTCATTAGTACGAACAACCTCAGGTAATTTTACGAAAGAACAATGCTTAACATTACAAGAAGTACAACAAGCAGTCGAAAATGATCAGTTAAACGATGCTATTTTACCCTTGAAAGAGGCGCTCGGCCATTGGCCAACAATTGAAATAACAGAAGAAACCAAAAAGAGTATTTTGAACGGCCAGGTAATAGAATCTCATCCACTATTAGAAACGAATGATAAAATCGTATACGCTATAAATTCCAATCCGATTGCTATTTATATTAAACATCCAACAAAAAATGGTATGATGAAACCAGAAAAAATGTTTTCAGCTTAAAAAAGGAGATTAGTATGGAAGTATATCACGTATCTTACCCGAACCATTTATTTAAAAACGAAACAAATGATGCCTATGCTTTAGCAATTGGCTTCTTTGATGGAGTACATGCTGGTCATCAAGCGGTCATCCAAGAAGCTTTAAATAAAGGAAAAGAACGAAATATTAAAACGGCTGTTATGACTTTCGATCCGCATCCATCGTTAGTTCTTGGAGGCAGAAAAGAACAAATTTTTTATATAACTCCTCTTGAACAAAAAATAGAAATATTAAAAGAGCTGCAAGTAGATGCTGTTTTCGTTGTGCGTTTTACATCTGACTTTGCGAGACTTACTCCTGCCGAATTTATCGAATCGTTTATCAAACAAGCAAATGTAAAGCATGTTACTGCAGGCTTTGATTTTTCATTTGGAGCATTTGGGAAAGGAACGATGGAAGACATGGAACAGCTTTCAGAGGGTAAATATACCGTCACTGTCGTTGGTAAACAAGAACTATCTGGAGAGAAAATTAGCTCTACTAGAATAAGAGAAGAGCTAAAAGCAGGAAATATGGAAAACGTAAAAGAACTACTAGGACGACCTTTCATGTTATCCGGGGTTGTTGTTCATGGAGATAAACGAGGGAGAACAATCGACTTCCCAACCGCCAATATCCAACCGACTGAAGGGCAATACACACCCGCAACTGGAGTGTACGCCGTGAAAATTCGTGTGCAAGAAAAATGGTATGAGGGAGTTTGTAATGTTGGATATAAGCCGACGTTTAATAATCCCGATGAAAAAAAGCTATCGATTGAAGTACATATTTTTGATTTTGATCAATCTATTTACGGAGAAGAAGTTGTCGTACATTGGTATAAGAGAATTCGCTCGGAGCAAAAATTCAATGGAATAGATGAATTAAAAGCACAAATTACAAAGGATAAATTAGTAGCAATCGATTATTTCGGACAAGCATAATTTGTTGCTTCGTATAAAATAATATGTTATTCTGTAAAAGTACAAAATTGTACTTAACCTTTCCTTGGCTTTTTCGATTCTCCAACGATTGCTCAGGAACAGGGGATATTATGAATTTTAGGAGGAAACAAACATGGCAATTACTCAAGAACGTAAAAACGAATTGATCGCTGAGTTCAGAACTCACGAAAGCGATACTGGATCTGCAGATATTCAAATCGCAATCCTTACTGAAGAAATCAATTCTTTAAACGAACATTTACGTACACACAAGAAAGATCACCACTCACGTCGTGGTCTATTCAAAATGGTTGGACGTCGCCGTAACTTGTTAAAATACTTACGTGAAAACGAAGTACAACGTTACCGTGAGCTAATCGCAAAACTTGGTTTACGTCGATAAGATACCACCTAAGAAAGCGGGATTTATCCCGCTTTTTCTTTTGTCTATGAAACTATAAACTGGTGCTGTGTGGATGGGTAAATCTAGACCTATTTACTTGTGAAAGGCTCCTATAGGAAGTAAGTTATACAGCCGTTACGACAAAATGTCGATAGCTTAGACTGTATTCCGCTAACATAGGTGCTTGCGCGTAAAATACTTCGCATAGTTTGAGTTTTTTTGATACACTACTTATGATACATATAACTTTTATATACGCTATTTCAAGCAGTTTTGAAGTTGAGAGGAGTTTAGATTAAATGAGTGAAAAGAAAGTGTTTACGTACGAATGGGCAGGGCGTCCACTATCAGTAGAAATTGGACAACTTGCAAAGCAAGCAAATGGAGCAGTACTAGTTAGATACGGTGATACAAGTGTATTATCAGTTGCAACTGCTTCTAAACAACCGAAAAATTTAGATTTCTTCCCATTAACAGTGAACTATGAAGAAAAATTATACGCGGTTGGTAAAATTCCTGGTGGATTTATTAAACGAGAAGGACGTCCCTCTGAAAGAGCGATTTTAACTAGTCGTTTAATCGACCGTCCTATTCGACCATTATTTCCAGATGGTTTCCGCAATGAAGTACAAGTAATTTCCATCGTTATGTCCGTGGATCAAAACTGCTCATCTGAGATGGCAGCTATGCTAGGTTCTTCTTTAGCACTTAGTGTGTCAGACATTCCATTTGATGGACCAATTGCAGGCGTTCAAGTAGGATTAATAGGGGAAGAATTCATTATTAACCCAACTGTTGAACAAATGGAAAAAAGTACGCTCGATTTAACGGTTGCGGGAACAAAAGACGCGATTAATATGGTGGAAGCTGGAGCGAAAGAAGTTTCGGAGGAAGTCGTATTAGAAGCAATTATGTTCGGTCATAACGAAATCATTAAATTGATTGAGTTCCAAGAACAAGTAGTCGCTGAAATTGGAAAAGAGAAAAAAGAAATTCCTCTTTTTGAGCTAGACAAAGAGCTTTTTGAGGAAGTAAAAGGCATTTGCGAAACAAAACTTGTACAAGCTATTCAAGTACAAGAAAAACATGCACGCGAAGATGCTATTACGGAAGTAAAAAATGAAATATTAGAGCAATATACTGAAAAAGAAGCAGATGAAGCAACGTTAAAACAAGTAAAAGAAATTTTAGATGCAATGGTGAAAGAAGAAGTTCGCCGATTGATCACGGAAGAAAAAGTACGTCCAGATGGTCGTGGAGTAGCAGAAATTCGTCCGCTTGCTTCTGAAGTTGGCATTTTACCAAGAACACATGGTTCAGGCTTATTTACGCGTGGACAAACACAAGCATTGAGTATTTGTACTTTAGGGCCACTAGGCGATGTACAAATTATCGACGGTCTTGGTTTAGAAGAAACAAAACGTTTCATGCATCATTACAATTTCCCTCAGTTTAGCGTTGGGGAAACAGGTCCAATTCGTGCTCCAGGTCGTCGTGAAATAGGACATGGTGCCCTTGGTGAGCGTGCATTAGAGGCAGTGATTCCAGACGAATCGGATTTCCCATATACACTTCGTTTAGTAGCAGAAGTATTAGAATCGAATGGTTCTACATCTCAAGCTAGTATTTGTGCATCAACACTTGCGATGATGGATGCCGGTGTTCCACTAAAAGCTCCTGTTGCAGGTATTGCAATGGGTCTAGTGAAAAAAGGCGAAAACTACACGATTTTAACCGATATTCAAGGGATGGAAGATCATCTAGGAGATATGGACTTTAAAGTTGCAGGTACTTCTAAAGGGATTACAGCTCTTCAAATGGACATTAAAATCGACGGATTATCTAAAGCCATTTTAGAAGAAGCATTAGAACAAGCGAAAATTGGTCGTATGCAGATTTTAGAAAGCATGCTTGCAACAATTAACCAACCACGTGAGAAATTATCTCAATACGCACCGAAAATCACCATGATCAAGATCAATCCGGACAAAATCCGCGATGTAATCGGACCTGGTGGTAAACAGATCAATAAAATCATTGATGAAACTGGCGTAAAAATTGATACAGAACAAGATGGTACAATTTATATTGCATCTCCAGATGAAGAAATGATTGCACGTGCAAAACAAATCATTGAAGATATCGTTCGCGTAGCCCAAGTAGGCGAATATTATTTAGGAAAAGTAAAACGAATTGAAAAATTCGGTGCTTTCGTAGAAATATTCAACGGAAAAGATGGTCTCCTGCACATTTCAGAAATTCAAGAAGAACGTACGAAAAATGTAGAAGATGTGCTTAAACTAGGAGACGAACTTCTAGTAAAAGTAATCGAAATTGACAATCAAGGTCGCGTAAACTTATCACGTAAAGTTGTATTAAAAGAAGAAAAAGAACGTGAAGAGCAAAAAGAACAGCAATAAATAAATAGTTTAATGTGATAAAATAGGTTGACCGTAGCATTTATTACTACGGCAACTTTTTTTAATACATGAATAACTTAATGAATAACATAGACAGAGGTGTAATATTGATAAAGAAAATTACTTGTAATAACGGGCTTCGAATTGTTGCAGAACAGATTCCTCATGTACGTTCCGTAGCTGTTGGAATATGGGTGCAAGCTGGTTCTAGGTTCGAGCTTCCAGAAGAGAACGGTTTAACACATTTTATTGAACATATGTTGTTTAAAGGAACAAATAAAAGAACCGCTAAACAAATAGCGGAAGAGTTCGATCGTATTGGCGGAAATATTAATGCATTTACCTCAAAAGAAAATACTTGTTATTATGCAAAAGTATTGGATCATCATGCATCACATGCAGTTGAAATACTTGCAGACATGTTCTTTAACTCGGTATTTGACCCAATCGAAATTGAAAAAGAACGCCAAGTCGTTTTAGAAGAAATAAACATGGTAGAAGATACACCAGATGATATCGTCCATGAGTATTTATGGAAAGAAATGTACGGCGATCATCCACTAGGTGCACCTATTTTAGGAACAGAGGAAACGCTGAATAGCTTTACGAAAGAAATGATTTTATCATATATGGAAAAGCACTACACTCCAGAAAACGTTGTTATTTCTATAGCAGGTAATATTCCAGAAGGTCTCACGGAAAAAATTGAATCGCTATTTGGTCAATTCACGTATAAGAAATCACAGGATAGAGCAGACTTTGCTACTCCAGTGATGAAACCCATTTTTACACAAAATAGTAGAGAAACAGAACAAGTGCATCTATGTTTAGCCTACCCTGGACTAGGGGTGAAGGCAGACAATATTTATAGCTTAGTCATTCTAAACAATATTTTAGGTGGAAGTATGTCCTCCAGACTATTCCAAGAAATCCGAGAAGACAAAGGGCTCGCATACTCCATTTACTCCTATCATTCTTCCTATGAGGATACAGGGATACTTGCGATTTATGGTGGTACTTCTAGCAATCAATTAAACGAATTGCAGTCTTCTATTAACGATACCATTCAAACCATTATTCAAAATGGATTAACAGAAACCGAAATATCCAGTGCAAAAGAGCAGCTAAAAGGAAATTTATTACTAGGCTTAGAAAGTACCAATGCACGTATGAGTCGCAATGGTAAAAATGAGTTATTATATGGAAAACATCGTTCACTTGATGAAGTGAGTGAAACAATAGATGAAGTTACGCTAACTTCTGTAATGGATTTAGCAAAAGAAATCTTTTCACACAAACCTGCAATCTCCATTATCATGCCTAAAAACGCCGATCAATCGTGATCGGCGTTTTTTTAAGGTGGCATTTTATAAATGCGCAACATATATTGCCGTACTCGCAACATTGGAGTACATTTGCGCAACGTTCTCCTTCAAACGCGCAACATTCAGGGGCATTTGCGCAACGTTTACAATAGAGTGTCCTATTCTACCTTCGTTTCAATCCAAGTAAACTTGTTATAGTAAGAATTGGTTGCTTTCCTCGACAAATTGGTTGTTCTCCCGATTATTTAGTTGCTTTCCGACTAGAATTGGTTGCTTTCAATGACTAGTTGGTTGCTCTAATCCAATTTCTGGATATTAAAATATAATCGCGAGGATTTTTGCTATGCCAGATACTATCCACAGGCATGGCCTCACACTATTTTAGCAAGTGAATCTGATCAGTAAGCAATTCCTCTACCCCCATTTACCACCATCTACCCCAGCGATACTTTCGACACTAAGATCCACTAAAAGCGGGATTGCTTTATTTCTTATTCACTTTGCTCAAAAATGCGCATATACATAAATAGAAAGAAATAAGGAGGGAAATGATTGTTACTTTCGGAACTGGCAGAAAAAGAGTTGATACAAGTGAGAGACGGTGCGAGATACGGGAAGTTAGCGGACACAGAACTACTCTTTAATCCAAAAACCGGTAAAATAGAAGGCTTTGAAGTATTTCAAAAGACGACATCTTTTTTTCAGGCTAACAAAACAAATAAGAAAAAAGAATTTATTGCTTGGAAAGAAATCATCCTTATTGGGAAAGATCGTATTTTATTCAATGAAACAGATTCCTCCAGTGAAGCAAGTGATTACTCATGAAAAAAAAGTGTGTCATTATTGGAACTGATCTACGCTTATCCTACTTCCACACTGCAATTAGTAAAGACTTAAATACAAAATTAGTTGCCACGATGACGTGGGATGATGAACTAAAAAATGCAATCGATCAATTTGAACCACAAATTGTTTTCCTACCGATTCACCCACTTAAAATGGAATGTCCTTTTATTCTACCAGCCTCATGTGAAGTACTATTTGTTGGCAAAAAAAATAAAGAAATCGATCAAGAAATAGAGCGTAAAGAGATTCAAGTTTTTTCCTATTTAGAAGATGAGCAATATATTTGGGATAATGCGAATTTGACTGCGGAAGGATTTATTAATTATTTTTATACGCATGAAAAACAGGCAATCTATAATAAGCAATTTATCATTACAGGCTACGGGAGAGTAGGGAAAAGACTTGCACATGCTTTGCATCACTTAGGTGCGAAAGTGGTCATTTCAGTGCGTTCCGAACATCAATTATTTGAAGCAAAAAGTTATGGTTATGCTATAGAAACATTGGAAAATGTATTGGATAAACAAAAAAGTAATTCCGCCTATTTGATCAATACCATACCATCTAAATGGTTAGAAAATACGCAGGCATCCTTGTTTAAACAAGTTTTTGATCTTGCCTCAAATCCTGGATGTTTACTCGATACTGAGGAAAATATCCCGCCTAATTATGCGCTTGCGACTAGTTTACCGGGCATGTATTTTCCACAAGATGCTGGTTTACTAATCGCCCAATCGGTTCAAAATCATTTGGCTTTTTTGAAGGGGGAAAAATCTAGTGGTAAAGGATCTTAGAATAGGTCTTGGTATTACTGCGTCTCATTGTACTTATGAGGAAGTAATACCAATGATTAAACAGTTTACGGATTTGGGCGCGGTAGTCGTGCCGATTATCACGTACTCTGTGTTAACTGCAGCAACCCGTTTTGGAACGGGAGAGGAATGGATTGAAAAAATTGAAGCTGCTAGTGGCAGTAAAGTAATTTCTAAAATTGTAGAAGCGGAGCCTTTTGGGCCAACTAATCCGCTCGATTGCATGGTCATTGCGCCGATGACTGGAAATTCAATTAGTAAACTGGCAAATGCGCAAACAGATTCGCCTGTATTAATGGCGGCGAAAGCGACCTTACGAAATGGAAAACCAGTAGTACTTGGTATCTCCACAAACGATGCATTAGGATTAAATGGTATGAACATTATGAAACTTTTATCGACAAAAAATATTTATTTTATACCTTTCGGTCAAGACAATCCTCACTCGAAACCAAACTCGCTAATTGCTGATTTCACAAGGATTGTGCCTACTGTGGAGCATGCTATTCAGAAAAAACAACTACAGCCTTTACTCATTACGTATTCATCATAAATATAAATAGAGATGTATTTTCATGTATAATATGATACAATATCGCCAATATGTTTTGATTTTAGGAGGAGAGCTTTTATGTCACAAGGTTACACAGTAGCAGTAGTAGGAGCGACAGGTGCTGTCGGTCAAAAAATTATCGAAAAGTTAGTAGAAAGAAGCTTTCCATATTCAAAGCTAAAGCTTTTAGCTTCCAAACGTTCTGCAGGTAAAGAAGTGGAAGTTAAAGGTTTAACATATACGCTTGAGGAAGCAACACCAGAATCATTTGAAGGAGTAGATATTGCCTTTTTCTCGGCAGGTGGCTCTATTTCGAAAGTACTGGCAAAAGAAGCAGTTAGTCGCGGAGCAATTGTTGTCGACAATACAAGTGCTTTTCGAATGGATAAAGACACACCACTTGTCGTTCCAGAAGTAAATAAACAAGCGTTACATGAGCATCAAGGGATTATTGCTAATCCAAATTGTTCTACTATTCAGATGGTTGCCGCACTTGAACCTATTCGAAAAGAATATGGTCTAAACAAAGTCGTTGTCTCTACTTACCAAGCAGTTTCAGGTGCAGGAGCAGCAGCGATTGATGAGTTAATAACACAAAGTGAAGCGATTAAAGAACCAAATCCGCATCCTGCCATTTTACCTGTAAAAAGCGCTGAGAAGCATTACCCAATCGCTGGAAATGTAATTCCACAAATTGATGTATTTGAGGAAGATGGATTTACTTTTGAAGAGCATAAGATGATGAATGAAACGAAGAAGATTATGACACTTCCAAATCTATCGATTGCGGCAACTTGTGTACGTGTACCTGTCGTAACGGGTCATTCTGAATCTGTTTATATCGAGATAGATAAAGAGAATGTAACAGTGGATGAGTTGAAACAATTACTTTCGAATACAAAAGGGATCACTTTGCAAGATGCGCCTGAACAACAGCAATATCCGATGCCTTATTTTGCAACAGACAAAGACGATGTGTTTGTTGGACGTATAAGAAAGGATCCTTCTAATAGTAAAGGCTTCCACATGTGGATAGTGTCTGATAATCTATTAAAAGGAGCAGCACTTAACTCCATTCAAATCGCAGAAGCATTAATCGAGGAACGTATTTTAAAAGAGGTGTAAGATAATGAATATAGGTCATATTTCAACAGCGATGGTTACTCCGTTTTCAGAAGATGGTTCCATTGACTTTATCGCTACTGAGAAGTTAATTGAACATTTACTAGCTACTGGAACGGAATCACTCGTTGTATGTGGAACAACTGGAGAATCTCCAACATTATCAACGGATGAGAAGTTAGAACTCTTTAAGTTCGTAGTAGAGAAAGTAAACAAACGTGTTCCTATTATTGCAGGGACGGGAAGTAATAATACAGCAGCATCGATTGACTTGTCGCAAAAAGCAGAAGCGCTTGGTGTAGATGCACTGATGCTCGTTGTACCGTATTACAACAAACCAAATCAACGAGGAATGATTGCGCATTTTGAAGCAGTGGCAAATGCGACAACATTACCGATTGTTGTCTATAATATTCCAGGACGTTCAGTTGTCAATTTAGAAGCGGATTCCATGATCGCTCTAAGTAAAATTCCATCCATTCAAATCGCAAAAGAGGCGAGTGGGAATTTAGATCAAATGACTAAAATTTTAGCAGGTACAGATGAAAGTTTCCGTGTTTATAGTGGAGATGATGGATTAACTCTACCACTGCTTGCACTAGGAGGAGTTGGAGTTATTTCGGTTGCTTCTCACGTAATTGGGAACGATATGCAAGAAATGATACAAGCATTCTATGCCGGCGAACATCAAAAAGCGGCTAAAATTCATCAGGCTATTTTACCAGTTATAAATGGATTATTTGCACATCCGAATCCAGTAGTAGTGAAATATGCACTTTCCAAAGTGGGAGTGGAAGTAGGTTCACTTCGATTGCCACTAGTAGAAATGACAGAGGACGAGAAAAAAGTATACGATCTTATTTGGGAAGAATACTTGAAAAATAAATAATTTTTTACTAAAAAGACTGAGGAAAGTTAAAGTGTTCCCTTCGCTCGGGGCATTTTATTTTTCCTTTCCGTCTTTTTTTTATTTGTGTGATTCGTCGTCGTTCGATATAATAAAATCTAGTGGATGTTGGTCGGGTTAATAATAGGAGGAAAAGATTTGGTTAAAGTAAAAAATGAGCTTATTCGTATTATCCCACTCGGTGGAGTCGGAGAAATCGGAAAAGCAATGTATGTTGTAGAAATAGATGAAGAAATTTTCGTAGTAGATAGTGGACTTATGTTCCCTGAAAATGAAATGCTTGGAATTGATATTGTCATTCCAGATATTACGTATTTAGAAGAGAACAAGGATCGTGTAAAAGGAATCTTCTTAACGCATGGACATGAAGATGCAATCGGATCTATTTCTTATTTGTTGCAAAAAGTACAAGCACCTGTCTATGGTTCTAAATTGACGATTGCTTTGGCAAAAACGCATATTAAAGCATTACCTACGAAACAAGCGGTAAAATATTTTGAAGTCACAAACAAAAGCCGTATGAATTTCCAAAGTACGCATGTTACATTCTTCCACACAACACATAGTATTCCAGATTCACTTGGAATTGTTTTTCATACGTCGGAAGGTGCAATCGTTCATACAGGCGA
Organism: Psychrobacillus sp. NPDC093180; assembly: GCF_044754065.1. NCBI lineage: Bacteria > Bacillati > Bacillota > Bacilli > Caryophanales > Bacillaceae > Psychrobacillus > Psychrobacillus sp. NPDC093180. Next base: position 154,369 of record NZ_JBIVOJ010000005.1, read on the forward strand.
ATTTAAATTTGATCAATCAGCAAAAGGAAAGTATCGTCCGGATATCGCTAAAATCGCTGGGTTAGGTGAAGAAGGAGTATTTATTCTTCTATCCGATTCAACGGAAGCAGAACGACCAGGATATACAACTTCAGAAGCTGTTATTGAAAACCAGTTATCCGAAACATTCCACGCTGCACGTGGTCGTATTCTAGTAGCTTTATATGCATCTAATTTTATCCGTATTCAGCAAGTGTTAGATAAAGCGGCTGAGACAGGTAAAAAAGTAGCGATTGCTGGAAAAACGTTAGAAAACACGTTCCAAATTGGATTGGATCTTGGGTATTTCACTGTTCAAGAGGACACGCTTATTTCTATCAAAGAAATTGCAAAGCATGAAGATGAGAACGTTGTTGTTATCGTCTCTGGCAATCAAGGTGAACCGTTAGAGGCGTTAGAAAAAATGATTCGTAAACACCACAAAGATATTAGAATTAAAGACACAGACACTGTATTAATCACGTTCACTCCTTCACCAGGAATGGAAGTTGGCATGTACCAAACGATGAACCAAATCGCAAAAGTAGGGGCAAAAGTTTTAACTGCTAGCAAAAATGTTCATGTATCTGGACATGGTAGCCAAGAAGATTTAAAAATGATGCTTAACTTAACGAAGCCAAAATACTTTATCCCGATTCAAGGGGAGTATCGCATGTTAATGGCTCACTCGAAAGTAGCGCAAGACATTGGTATGACAAAATCCGAAATATTTATCGCAGATAAAGGGGATATTGTCGAATATAAAAACGGTAAAATGCGAATGAGCGGCAGAGTTCAAGCCGGTAATGTACTAATTGATGGAATCGGTATAGGAGATGTTGGGAATATCGTTTTACGTGACCGTAAGCTTCTTTCCCAAGACGGTATCTTTATCGTAGTCGTTACATTGAACCGCGCCCAAAAGAAAATAGCGTCTGGTCCAGAAATTCTTTCGAGAGGATTCGTCTATGTACGAGAATCAGAGGAACTAATGGAGGAATCGGCGCGACTAGTTCGAACAATTGTTGAGAAATATGTGAATAAAGAAACGTTTGAATGGACAAACATAAAACAAGAAATCCGTGATACGCTAAATTCATATTTATTCCAACAAACTAAACGCCGTCCAATGATCATCCCGATTATTATGGAATATTAATATGGATAATAGAGGGATTTCCTTTCCGATTACGGAGGGAAATCCCTTTTTATAAGAGAGAAGAGAATATAAGCTTATCAATCCAAGACGCAGAAGAACAGTTCCCCTTGGGTTTCTGTCAAAGCGCTTGTACATTTTTTTTAGAAAGCAGGTGATATTGTTGGCACAACAGAAGAGAAAACCAGCAAAAAAAGCAGCACCGAAAAAAAAGTCCATGCATCCACTCATGTTTGAAATTATCGGATTGCTCATTATAGGACTAGCCATCATTGCCTTTTTTGAATATGGATTAGTAGGTCGGGGACTCGCTTATATGGGGTATTTCCTATTTGGAAACTGGCATATCGCCATACCATTTATGTTTATCGTATATGCACTTATCATAATGATGAAGCAAACTTTTCCCGCATGGAATCACCGATTATTATTGGGGAGTGGCTTTATATTAAGTAGTTTGTTGTTATTTAGTCACTTAGCTCTTTTTCAACAATTATTTGAAGGAAAAGGATTAATGACAAATTCAGTTTTACGAGAAAGCTATCGTGTGCTAGTAGAAAGTGGAGGTATTACCAACCAAACGAGCTCACTTGGAGGAGGCATAATTGGTGCTATTTTGTTTGCTTCGTTTCATGTTTTATTTGATTCCGCCGGAGCGAGGATTGCCGGCTGGCTGTTGCTATTAATAGGAATTATTTTATGGAGCGACAAAGCACTCGTACCGTTAGCTGTTGAGTTAGTACCGAAAGTAAGAGAAAAGTTAATGAATAGAAAGAAAAAGAAAAAGCCAGCACCTGCTAAAAAGACTTCCAGACGATCTAAGAAAGAACAGGTCCAAGAAGAAGCAGTGACTGTTCACGAGGAAGTATTGACAATTCGAGACCAAGAGGAGGTAGAACAAGTTACAGCACCGATTATTTCTGCCTTTACAGAACGAATCGTGAGAAAAGAAGAAAAAGTAGAACCACCAGAAGTAATAAGCGAACCAATCGAGATTAATATGGATACAGAAGAATTGGAAAATGAGGATTATCAGTTGCCACCAATTACTTTGCTAGATTCACCTGAGCATAGTGATCAAAGTGGTGAGTTAAATGCGCTCCAAGCAAATGCACAAAAATTAGAAAAGACATTTTTAAGCTTCGGCGTTAAAGCAAAAGTTACACAAGTGCATTTAGGTCCAGCGGTCACAAAATATGAAGTGCTGCCGGATGTTGGGGTAAAAGTAAGTCGGATTGTCAGTTTACATGATGATCTAGCGCTGGCACTTGCGGCGAGAGATATTCGTATTGAAGCTCCTATTCCTGGAAAGTCAGCTATTGGAATAGAAGTGCCGAACACAGAAGTGGCGATTGTAAGCTTGCGAGAAGTACTAGAATCAGAAGAAAATAACAAACCAAATTTAAAACTACTCATAGGGTTTGGCCGAGACGTAACAGGACAGGCCGTGCTTGCGCAGTTAAATAAAATGCCCCATTTACTAGTAGCAGGATCGACAGGTAGTGGGAAAAGTGTATGTATTAACGGAATCATCACTAGTATCATGATGCGCGCAAAACCGCATGAAGTAAAAATGATGATGATCGACCCCAAAATGGTAGAGTTAAATGTATACAATGGAATACCGCATTTACTAGCTCCTGTAGTTACAGATCCGAGAAAAGCATCACAAGCATTGAAAAAAATTGTTTCGGAAATGGAACGACGATATGATCTATTCTCTCATACCGGTACACGAAATATGGAAGGGTATAATGATTATATTGATAAATGGAACGAAGAAAATGAGGAAAAACATCCAAAGCTTCCCTACATTGTTGTCATCGTAGATGAGTTAGCGGATTTAATGATGGTAGCTTCCGGCGATGTGGAAGATTCTATTACACGATTAGCTCAAATGGCACGTGCTGCAGGTATCCATTTGATCATTGCGACACAAAGACCGAGTGTAGACGTTATTACTGGAATTATTAAAGCAAATATTCCTTCCCGTATTGCTTTTGCTGTGTCTTCTGCTATCGATTCACGCACCATACTAGATATGGGAGGGGCAGAAAAACTGCTAGGTCGAGGAGATATGTTATTTTTACCAGCCGGTAGCTCCAAACCGGTTCGTGTACAAGGTGCTTATTTATCAGATGCAGAAGTAGAACGTATGGTGGATTTTGTCATTGAACAGCAAAAAGCAAATTATCAGGAAGAAATGATACCAGATGAAGTGGAAGAATCACACGAACAAGTAGATAGAGATGAGTTGTATGATGACGCAGCACAATTGGTGACAGAAATGCAGACAGCGTCGGTTTCTCTCATCCAAAGAAGGTTTAGAGTGGGCTATTCTAGAGCGGCAAGAATCATCGATCAACTCGAAATGGGTGGGATAGTAGGACCATATGAAGGAAGTAAGCCACGCCAAGTACTTATTTCTAAAAACGCACTAGATCAGGACCCTATATGACAAAATGATTACAATTACATGAAGTTTCTGTAAAGTCAATAGTTAAAATATTAATAAAAGTATTTATTTTGAACTTTTAAAGTGTTATAGTATGACTGATTAGTAGGAATGTTTTACATCAGAGGTCTGCTCTCTAAAAATGGTGGTGTTTTTATATGACAATAAAAGTAGATCATCGTCCTTTATATCTTCGAGTGATTGATCGTATCAAAGAAGACATTGAAAATGGCATATTCAAGGAAAAGGAAAAGCTTCCTTCTGAATTTGAATTAGCCAAATCACTAGGTGTTAGTCGTGCAACATTAAGAGAAGCTCTGCGTTTATTGGAAGAAGAAAATGTCATTGTCAGACGACATGGAGTCGGGACTTTTGTTAATTCAAAACCCGTCTTCACGTCTGGTATTGAACAACTTACAAGTGTGTCTTCCATGATTAGGAGAGTTGGTATGGAACCTGGTACTATTTATTTGAGTTCTATGCAATCGCTTCCAACTGAAGAAGACATAAAGCGCTTCCAATGTAAAGAAGAGCAATCGATTATTTCAATGGAACGAGTCCGTACTGCAAATGGAGAACCAGTTGTGTATTGTGTCGATAAAGTTCCAAAGAATTACTTGCCTAATGATTTTCTCATTAGAGAAGAAGGCTCTATTTTTACTGCATTGGAGGAATCTGGAGACATACGTGTATCTCATGCGGTCGCGTTTATAGACCCTGTAGGATACCATGAAGTTGCTTCGCCAACTTTGAATTGTGAACCGGAAACTTCTTTGCTTGTGTTAAAACAACTTCATTATGATGAAAACGATCGTGTGGTTTTGTATTCGAAAAATTATTTTCGGGCAGATAAATTTAGCTTTCATGTTGTTCGGAAAAGGGTGTAAAATGCTTTAAATTCCTGCTAATAAGAAAAAAAGAAAATAATTGGGGGTTTTCATTTTGACAAAACGTAAATTTGGTTTAGGTCTATCACTTGTATTAGCTGCTGGTACAATCCTTGGAGCTTGTGGTGCAAAAGACGAAGAAACAAAAACTTCAACAGGTTCAGAAGGCACAGATACTGGAACTTCAGAAACAAAAGACTTTTCTATCGCTATGGTAACGGACGTTGGTGGAGTAGATGATAAATCATTCAACCAATTAGCTTGGGAAGGTATCGAAGCATTCGGTAAAGAAAATGGACTTGAAAAAGGTGACGGCGGTTATGATTACCTTCAATCTTCATCGGACGCTGATTATATCACAAACTTAAATAGCTTAGTACGTCGTGATTTCGATGTAGTTTATGGAATCGGTTTCTTAATGGAAGAACCAATTGGTAATATCGCAGATCAACAACCAGATGCACAACTTGCTATTATTGACGCTATTGTTGATAAACCAAATGTTGCTTCTGTAATGTTTAAAGAGCAAGAAGGTTCTTTCTTAGCGGGTGTGGCAGCTGCATTAATGTCTGAATCCAAACAAATTGGTTTCGTTGGAGGAATGGAAATTCCAGTTATCGAACGTTTCGAAGCAGGATTCGTTGAAGGTGTAAAAGCTGTAGATCCAAGTATTAAAGTAGATGTACAATACACTGGTAAATTCGATGATGCAGCTCTTGGTAAAACAACTGCTAACCGTATGTATTCTTCAGGCATCGATATTATTTTCCACGCAGCTGGCGGTACTGGTAACGGTGTATTCGCAGAAGCTAAAGAGCGTAAAACAAAAGATCCGAATGCAAATGTATGGGTAATCGGAGTTGACTCTGACCAATACGAAGAAGGTGCTGTTGGTGATACGAACATTACACTTACTTCTATGCAAAAACGTGTAGACGTTGCAGTACAAACAATAGCAAAAGAAGCAATGGATGGAAACTTCCCTGGTGGGAAAACAGTAACTTATGGTTTAGCAGAAAAAGGGGTACAGCTTGCTGACTCTCGTGGAGCTATTCCACAAGATATTCTAGACCAAATCGAAGAATACTCTAAAAAAATTGTTGATGGTGAAATTACTGTTCCTGAAACAGTAGAATAATTTGCTTTTCTAACATCATAAAGGCCGATGCTTATCGGTCTTTATGATGTTTTAATTAATAGAAGAAAGATTTTAAAAAATTTAAGTGTTTATGTCATTGTATAGAACTTTAACTTACAAGATTTAAAATCTTTCCTGTATTAATTTTGTAATAGGGATTCCGTTTGAAGTAGAAGAGTAACAAGAACGATTAGATCGGGATGAGTTGTATGATGAGGCTACACTATTGGTAAAAAATAGGGAACTTTATCGAAGACACCAATCGAGAGATGCTATAGAGTGGGCTATTGTCGAGTTGTCAGAACTATGGATCATCTCGGTTTGTATGAAATAGTAGGACCTCATAAAGGAAATAAGCCACGTCAAGTACTTGTTATTAAAAACTCCTTAGATACTGATTCTATATGACAAAACGATTACAAATAGATAAAGTTTCTGTTAAGTTAATAGTTAAAAAATTTATAAAAGTATTTATTTCGCCAATTAAAAGTGTTATAGTATGACTGATTAGTAGGAATGTTTTACATCAGAGGTCTGATCTCTAAAAATGGTGGTGTTTTTATATGACAATAAAAGTAGATCATCGTCATTTATATCTTCAAGTGATTGATCGTATAAAAGAAGACATTGAAAATGGCATATTCAAGGAAAAGGAAAAACTTCCTTCTGAGTTTGAATTAGCAAAATCACTAGGTGTCAGTCGTGCAACCTTAAGAGAAGCTTTACGTCTTTTGGAAGAAGAAAATGTAATTGTCAGACGACATGGAGTAGGGACATTTGTTAATTCAAAACCTGTCTTCACGTCGGGTATAGAACAGCTTTCGAGTATTTCTTCTATGATTCGAAGTGCGGGTATGGAACCAGGTACAATTTATCTGAGTTCGATGCAATCGCTTCCAACTGAAGAAGATATGAATCGCTTTGAATGTAAGGACGAGCATTGGATTATTTCCATGGAGCGAGTCCGTACTGCAAATGGCGAACCGGTAGTGTATTGTGTGGATAAAGTTCCTAAAAAATACTTGCCAGGTGATTTTCTCCTAAGAGAAGAAGGTTCTATTTTTTCAGCACTAGAGGAATCTGGGGAAATTCGTGTATCTCATGCGGTAGCATACATCGATCCTGTTGGATACCATGAAGTTGCTTCTCCTACACTAAATTGTGCACCGGAGACGTCTTTGCTTGTATTAAAACAACTGCATTACGATGAAAATGATTGTGTGGTATTGTATTCGAAAAATTATTTTCGAGCAGATAAATTTAGCTTTCATGTTGTTCGGAAAAGGTTGTAAAATGTTTCAATTCCTGCTAATAAGAAAATAAATGGAGGTTTTCATTTTGACAAAACGTAAATTTGGTTTAGGTCTTTCACTTGTACTAGCTGCTGGTACGATTCTTGGCGCTTGTGGTACAAAAGACGATGAGAAAGCATCAACAGGTTCTGAAGGTACAGACAAAGGTACTACAGAATCAACAGATTTCTCTATTGCAATGATCACGGATGTTGGTGGAGTAGATGATAAATCTTTTAACCAATCAGCTTGGGAAGGTTTTCAAGCATGGGGTGAAGAGCATGGTCTTGAAAAAGGCGATGGTGGTTTTGACTATCTTCAATCAGCAGGAGACGCTGATTACGTAACAAACTTAAATAACTTAGTACGTCGTGATTTCGACATCGTTTATGGTATTGGTTTCTTATTAGAAGAACCGATTGGTACGATTGCGGACCAAAAACCGGATAATAAATTCGTTATTCTTGATGGTGTTGCGGATAGACCAAACGTTGTTTCTGTATTGTTTAAAGAACAAGAGGTAGCATACCTTGCTGGAGTTGCAGCTGCACTTATGTCAGAAACTAAACAAGTTGGTTTCGTTGGAGGAATGGAAATTCCAGTTATCGAACGTTTCGAAGCAGGATTCGTTGAAGGTGTTAAAGCAGTAGATCCAAGTATTAAAGTAGATGTACAATACACTGGTAAATTTGATGATGCTGCACTTGGTAAAACAACTGCTAACCGTATGTATTCTTCAGGTGTAGATATTATTGCACACGCTGCTGGTGGTACTGGTAACGGTGTATTTGCGGAAGCAAAAGAACGTAAAACAAAAGATCCGAATGCAAATGTATGGGTAATCGGAGTTGACTCTGACCAATACGAAGAAGGTGCTGTTGGTGATTCTAACGTAACACTTACTTCTATGTTGAAAAAAGTTGGAACTGCGGTACAAGATGTTGCGAATGATGCAATGGCTGGAAACTTCCCAGGTGGTACTACTTTAACTTATGGACTAGCTGAAAATGGCGTTGAACTTGCTGATTCACGTGGGGCTATTCCACAAGAAATTTTAGACCAAATCAAAGAGTATTCCGATAAAGTTGCTTCTGGTGAAATTACTGTTCCTGAAACAGTTGAATAATTAGTTATACGAACATCATAAAGATCGATGTGAATCGGTCTTTATGATATTTTAATTAATAGATGAAAGATTTTAAAAATTTAAAGTCTTTCCTGTATTAATTTTGTACTAGTATAGTAGGGAGTGAATTCATTGGAATATGTAATAGAGATGCTAGGCATTCGAAAAGAGTTTGGATCATTTGTTGCGAATGATAATATTACTCTCCAATTAAAAAAAGGAGAGATTCATGCTCTTCTAGGAGAAAATGGAGCTGGAAAGTCCACTCTCATGAATGTGCTATTTGGTCTATATCAACCGGAAGCCGGCGAGATAAAAGTAAAAGGGAAGACTGTGAAAATAACGGATCCGAACGTAGCAAATGACCTTGGAATTGGTATGGTTCATCAGCATTTTATGCTTGTAGAAAATTTCACTGTAACAGAAAACATTATTTTAGGGAACGAACTAACGAAAAGCGGTGTTATCGACATTAAAGATGCTGCGAAAAAAATCCAATCCCTTTCAGAAATGTATGGGTTGGCGGTTGATCCTTACGCTAAAATTGAAGATATATCTGTTGGTATGCAACAACGTGTGGAAATTTTAAAAACACTATATCGAGGAGCAGAGATATTAATATTCGATGAACCAACTGCATCTCTTACTCCCCAAGAAATAATTGAGCTCATTCAAATTATGAAAAGACTCATTCAAGAAGGAAAATCGATTATTATTATCACGCACAAACTAAAAGAGATTATGGACGTTTCAGACAGAGTAACCGTTATCCGTAAAGGAGAAGGAATTGGAACCGTTATCACGGCTGAAACGAATCCTAATGAACTTGCCTCTCTAATGGTTGGTAGACAAGTAGATTTTACAACTGTTAAAGTGGATGCGAATCCTACTGATGATGCTTTAGTTATAAAAAATCTAGTTGTTACCGATTATCGTGGCGTGGAAAGAGTAAAAGATTTGAGTTTAACAGTGCGTAAAGGTGAGATTTTAGGTATTGCTGGAATTGATGGAAATGGCCAATCCGAGTTAATCGAAGCCATTACCGGATTAAGAAAGTCAAAAAGCGGCTCCATCTCGATCAATGGACAAGATATAACGAATAAGAAGCCTCGTAAAGTGACGGAATCAGGCATTGGACATATACCACAGGACCGTCATAAACATGGACTAGTATTGGATTTCCCTATTGGACATAATATTGCTTTACAAACTTATTATGAAAATCCAATTTCTAAAAATGGAATTATGAACTATGGAAAAGTTTCAGAATTAGCACAGAAAATCATTAGAGAATATGATGTGCGAACGCAAGGAGAATTTACTCCGGCGCGTGCTTTATCGGGTGGTAACCAACAAAAAGCCATTATTGGTCGAGAAATCGAACGTAACCCAGAGTTATTAATCGCAGCACTTCCAACTAGGGGATTAGATGTTGGTGCGATTGAATTTATCCATCAACGATTAATCGAGCAACGAGATAAAGGAAAAGCGGTACTATTACTGTCGTTTGAACTAGATGAAGTAATGAATGTATCAGATCGTATCGCGGTTATTCATGATGGACATATAGTCGACACCGTATTGCCAAAAGAAACAACTGAGCAAGAATTAGGTCTGTTAATGGCAGGTCAAAGCACAAGAGAAAAAGTGAGCAAACAGGGGGATAATAAGCATGCCGAATAGAGTAGTTAATATACTTGTCCCTGTTATTTCCGTAATATTAGGTTTACTTGTAGGAGCAGTAGTAATGGTAGTAAGTGGATACGATCCAATTGCAGGTTATTCTGCACTTTGGAATGGTATTTTTGGAGATTCCTATACAATAGGAGAAACTATCCGCCAAATAACTCCTTACTTGTTATCAGGGTTAGCAGTTGCGTTTGCTTTCCGTACAGGACTATTTAATATCGGGGTAGAAGGACAATTGTTAGTCGGTTGGTTTGCAGCTGCATATGTGGGAATTGCGTTCGATCTACCAATGTACATCCATTTACCATTAGCGATTATCGCTGCTGCAGTAGCAGGTGGTTTGTGGGCATTTATACCTGGTCTTTTAAAAGCCAAATTACAAGTGCATGAAGTTATTGTAACGATTATGATGAACTACATTGCGCTTCATACGACAAATGTACTTACACGAATGGTTGCAAATGGCAAAGAAACGACAGGTACTATTAAAGAAACGGCTTCTTTGAAATCAGTATTTTTTGAAAGTTTAACAGATTATTCGAGATTGCATTACGGTATATTCATTGCACTGGCAATGGTATTTGTGATGTGGTTCATATTAGAAAAAACGACGACTGGTTTTGAATTGAAGGCAGTTGGATTCAATAAGAACGCATCTGAGTATGCTGGTATGAATGTAAATAAAAATATTATCCTTTCGATGGTTATTTCCGGAGCATTTGCAGGGTTAGCGGGTGCGATGGAAGCGCTTGGTACATTCCAATATGCGAGTGTAAAAGGTGGCTTTACGGGAATCGGATTTGACGGAATAGCAGTAGCTCTTTTAGGTGCAAATACGCCGCTCGGGGTAGTCTTCGGTGCAACCTTATTCGGTGCGTTGAAATTTGGCTCATTGAATATGCCAAATGCGGCTGGTATACCGGTTGAAATCGTTTCGATTGTTATCGCGCTTATTATTTTCTTTGTAGCATGTGGTTACATTATTCGCTATTTCCTTGTAAAGACGAACAAGAAAAAGGAGGCGAAATAACATGAGCTTTTTAGAGGTTCTATATTTCATTATTCCGTCAGCCATATTTTATGCTGCTCCGCTAGTCTTTACAGCAATCGGTGGGGTTTTCTCCGAACGTTCCGGTGTTGTTAATATCGGACTTGAAGGTTTAATGGTAATGGGAGCATTTATCGGCATTATTTTCAACCTTACATTTGTCGATACTTTCGGTTCAATGACTCCATGGATGTCCATAGTTGCAGCCATGATTGTCTCTGGTATATTTGCAATTATGCACGCGGTAGCAACTATTTCCTTCCGTGCAGATCAAACGATTTCCGGGGTAGCGATCAATATGCTAGGTGTCGCAATTGCATTGTTCTCTGTTAAAATGATTTATGGTAAAGGGCAAACAGATTATATTCAAGAACGTTTCGTCCGATTCGATATTCCTTTTTTAAGTGATATTCCAGTTCTGGGACCTATGTTTTTTAAAGATGTTTATTCGACATCCATTTTAGCTTTTATCGTAGCAATCGGTGCGTGGTTTGTTATTTATAAAACACCGTTTGGTTTACGTCTTCGCGCAGTAGGGGAGCACCCGATGGCTGCGGACACGATGGGTGTTAATGTTACGAAAATGCGCTATATTGCGGTTATTTTATCAGGGATGCTTGCAGGAGTCGGTGGAGCAGTTTATGCACAAGCTATTTCCGGGGAATTTAGTCATACAACGATTAATGGACAAGGGTTTATGGCACTTGCTGCGATGATCTTCGGGAAATGGCATCCACTAGGAGCGCTTGGAGCAGCATTATTCTTCGGTTTTGCGCAGGCATTAAGTATTATTGGTGGGCAAATTCCATATATCGATCAAATACCGAGCTATTACTTGCATATCTTACCGTATGTATTGACGATTTTAGCGGTAGCTGGATTTATCGGAAAAGCACATGCACCAAAAGCTAGTGGTGTACCATATATTAAAGGAAAACGATAAAACGTGAGGGACCAATTAAATTTGGTCCCTTTTTGTTTGTACAGTTATAAGGACTACATGTATAGTAAAATGGTATAAGAGATAAACTAGAAGAAAAAGGGGGATCACAACATGTTTCAACAATTCGAACTTGCCCAAGGCGTTAAGCTTTATGTAAGACCGACCGAACAATTTAAAACGATTAATATATCGTTCAAATGGAAACAACAACTAACCGAGGAACAAGCGGCGATCCGTGCTGTTTTAGCGAATGTATTGCAGTATAGCAATGCCGAATATGAAACTAATGCAGATTTTCGAAAACGTTTAGATGATTTATATGGTGCTGTCTTATACTTTGATACAGGGAAAAAAGGAGCTCATCATATTTTTTCACTGAATGCGGAAACGGTAAATGATGCTTATTTATCCAACGAAAAAGTAGTAGATGAAGTCTTCAACTTATTACATACCGTCTTATTTAAACCAAGGTTGGTAGATGGAAAATTTGTAGATTCAATTGTCACTAGAGAAAAAGATCAAGTTGTCGAACGTATACAATCGATGTATGACGACAAAACAAGATATGCGCAGCAACGTTTGCTAGAGAATATTCGCCCGAATCACCCTGCTTCTATTTCTGCAAATGGAACAGTTAAGGCAGTAAAAGCTGTAACAAACGAACAACTAGTAGCGATGCACCAAACCATTCTAACAGAAGATAATTTGTCCATATATGTTGTTGGAGATGTAAATGTAGAAGAAATCAAAGAAAAAATAGCTAGCCATTTTCCATTTACAGCTCGATCCACAGCACTGTCACGTGACGTAGAGGCAGCTAAGGCATCTACCGAAAATGGGTTCTTACATGAAATACAAGATATGAAGCAAGGAAAACTGCATATCGCCTATCGTACACCAATTACTTTCTTTTCGGAGGAGTTTCCTGTAATGCAGATGACAAACGGCATTTTAGGAGGCTTTTCACATTCCAAAATTTTCATGAATGTACGAGAAAAAGAAAGCATGGCCTATTATGCGTCTAGTAGCTATGCATCCTTATATGGCTTAATATTTGTCCTAGCAGGGATCGATGCTAATTTACAGGAAAAAGCGGTAAAGTTAATAGATGAACAGTTAAAAACGATGCAAGAAGGAAATATTACAGACCTAGAAATAAATCAAACAAAATCGATGCTATCAAATCAATTGAAAGAAGCAATGGATTCCGCTCGCGCGCAAATTGAAATTTACGATCAATATAAAGAATTAAATGAGTCATTTACTGTAGAAGACTGGGTTGCCAAATGGTCCACTGTAACAAAGGAACAAATCAGTCAAATGGCTCAGAAAATAGAAAAGGAATTCGTCTATTTCCTATCTGGTAAGGAAGGTGCAGGCAATGAATGAAACTTATTTTGAACAATTAGAAGAAACGTTATACCATGAGCAATTGCCGAATGGCTTAGAAGTATATATTTTACCGAAAAAGGGATTTTCCAAGACATTTGTAACCTTTTCGACGAAGTATGGATCGATTGACCGTGAATTTATTCCCCTTGGTAAAACGGAACCTGTAATCGTTCCTGATGGTATAGCCCACTTTTTAGAGCATAAAATGTTCGAAAAAGAGGAAGGAGACGTTTTTCAACAGTTCAGTGAAAAAGGTGCTTCTGCCAACGCGTTCACTTCTTTTACAAAAACGACTTACTTATTCTCTTCTACTGATCATGTATTAGATAATACGAAGACTTTACTTGATTTTGTGCAGCAACCTTATTTCACAGAAGAAACCGTCGAAAAAGAAAAAGGGATCATTGGGCAGGAAATTACCATGTATGATGACCAGCCCGATTGGCGCTTATACTTTGGAGCTATTGAAAATATGTATAAGGACCATCCCGTGAAAATTGATATTGCAGGAACGATAGAGTCTATTGATAAAATTACCGCAGATCATTTATATGAATGCTACAACACGTTTTATCATCCATCTAATATGACAGTATTTGTTGTTGGAGCGGTGAATCCACAGGAAATGATGGATTTTATCAAACAAGACCAAGCGGCGAAAACTTTTGAAGCGCCACAGGAAATTAAACGATTTTTCCCGACTGAACAAACGAATGTTGCTTTTTCAGAGCGCAGCTTGCAAATGGATGTCCAAAAACCAAAAGTTATTTATGGTATTAAGGCAACGAATACCGATATTTCTGGCGAAGAAATGCTGAATTATGAGTTATCCATGCAAGTGGCAATTGAACTCTTATTCGGAAGAACTTCTGCATTTTATCAAGACGTTTATGAAAAAGGATTAATCGATGAATCGTATTCAGCAGACTTTTCAATGGAAAAAGGATACGGATTTACGATGATCGGCTCGGATACCGTTAACCCGGAACAACTTGTCGAGAAAATTAAACAATCGATTCAATCATTAGCAAAAGAAGGACAGTTTACCGAAGAGGATTTAAAGCGGGTTACACGTAAAAAAATTGGCTTTTTCTTACGTGCATTAAATTCAATTGAATACATCGCAAACCAATTTACAAGATACTCCTTTAACGATATGAATTTATTTGACGTTGTACCAGCCCTTGAAAATCTTAAGCTGGAACAAGTGATGCAGGCACTGGAATCTTTGAAGGATGAACAGACACACACTGTATTCAAGGTCGTTCCATTCGAGAAAAACGGTAATGAATAAAAAGTTTGCATTAGTGTTAGGGGCTTCAGGAGAAATAGGGGACACCATTTGTCGTAACCTAGCTGAAGCAGGATGGTCCCTATATCTACATTATTCAAGCAATAATATGCGTGTAAGCACGCTTATGGAAGATTTGGAGCGTTTATACCCGACACAAGAATTTATGCTTATACAAGCGGATATGAGGGAACCCGGCTCTATTGAAAAATTAGCAAATTCAATCTTTTCCCTTCATTCCATTGTTTTCGCTCATGGGCATAGCTTATATAAAGGGTTGGAAGAAACGACGCTAGAAGATATACGTCAGTTATTTCTAGTGCATGTGGAACATCCGATGTTTCTTTTAGGTAAAGTGACACCAAAGCTTCGAAAACATTTGCATAGCTCGATTATTTTCGTTGGATCTATTTGGGGAGAGACGGGGGCTTCCTATGAAGCGGCATACTCTGCTGCAAAAGGAGCCCAGCATGCATTTGTGAAAGCTTATGCAAAAGAAGTCGCACATTCTAAGATTACGGTAAATGTGGTAGCACCAGGTTTTATCGATACGAAGATGAATATGCATGTGGAAACCGAAGCTCGAACGTTATTATTAGAAGAAATACCTGCAGGCGTTTTTGGTACAACACAAAACGTTGCGGATGCGGTCGTTTTTTTAGCTAGCGAAAAAGCAAACTATATTACTGGCCAAATTATTCGCATTAACGGCGGATGGTATATTTAAGTAGTATTTTTAGAGAAAAGAGAGAGAATCGTGCTCTTTTCTTTTTTCTTTTATTCGCCTCGAAATTCATATATGATAGAACTTATAATAGGTAAATAACGTCATCTAACGAGAGAGGACAGATATGTATGACAAGTGAGTGGTTTTTTGAATACGAGATTCAAATAAATCGTCCAGGTCTTTTAGGGGATATTGCTTCATTACTTGGGATGCTTCGTGTAAATATTGTTACGATTAATGGCGTAGATGAAGGCAGACGTGGTATGCTTATTAAAGCAGAAAAAAAGGAAAATATTGAACGCTTTGAACATATTGCTTCGACAATGGAAACAATCCAATTGACTAAATATAGGGAACCGAAGTTAAGAGATCGGTTGGCAGTGCGTCATGGTCGCTATATTCAACGAGATGCAGATGACAAAAAAACATTCCGATTTGTCCGCAATGAGTTGGGAATTTTAGTGGATTTCATGGCTGAAATTTTTAAACAAGAAGGCCATAAGTTGATTGGCATTAGGGGAATGCCACGTGTCGGTAAAACAGAATCGGTTGTCGCTGCAAGCGTTTGTGCAAATAAAAAGTGGATTTTTCTTTCTTCTACCATGATTAAACAAACCATCAGAAGCCAACTTATAGGGGACGAGTTTAGCGATCGCAATATTTTCATCCTCGATGGCATTGTGACAAGGAATTCAAATGATGAAAAACATCAAATGTTAGTAAGGGAAATGATGCGAATGCCTACGATTAAAGTAGTAGAGCATCCAGATATGTTCATTCAACACTCCGAGTATTCTATTGATGATTTTGATTATATTATTGAGCTTCGTCACAATCCCGAAGAAGAGATTTCGTATGAAATGATGGAGAAAAACCACAGCATGTCGGACAAAGGAATGAGTGGTTTCGGCGGATTTGGTGGATTTAATTTTTAACGGGCAGGTGTTTTAGTTGACGGAACTTGGCGCTCGCTTAAAAGAAGCGAGATTAGCAAAAGGTTATAGTATTGATGATTTACAAGAAATAACAAAAATTCAAAAGAGGTATTTAACTGGTATAGAAGAAGGAAATTATGCCACAATGCCTGGCGCATTTTATGTGCGCGCATTTATAAAGCAATACGCAGAGGCAGTCGGTTTGAACGGAGACGAGCTTTTGGAGTCGTATAAAACCGATATTCCTTCTCCTACAAATGACGACGTTTCTAAAAGTATTCCTGCGACGCCATCTAGAAGAAGTTTAGGTGGACGTACGTCGAATAAATTTATGGAAGCTTTCCCAATGATCGTTGTTGCCCTATTCATCATTGCAATTATTGTAATTGTTTGGATTTTATATCAAAATAAACCCGAAGATTCCAAAGATGTGGTGGAACCAAATGATAATGTGGTGATTGAACAAAAACCTCAATCAGAGCAAAACGCAAAAGATCCAGTCGTGGAAGAACAGGAAAAAGAAGAGCCAGAAGAGCCGGTGGAGGAAGAAGTAGTAGAAGAAGAGCCTGTTGCCGACGAGCAGCTTACTTTTGTGGAAACACAAGGGGAAACGTCTACGTATAATTTAACTGGTGGAGAAAACTATGTATTAAAAGTAGTTGCAACGAACAAAACTTGGTTGAACATAAGAGATCAGGACAATAAGATTTTGGTCGACCAAGCAGTTAGCGCTGGTGAGACATTCGAATTAGACGTGACTAACTCATCAAAAGTTCGAGTACGCCTCGGTTCGACTCCTGGTAATACCGTGTCTATCAATGACCAAGTAGTTGAATTTCCAACAGATATGGTTACGCAAAACTTAGTCATACAGTTTCAAAAATAGTCATCTTATAGATGGCTATTTTGTTTGAAAGTGAAAGGAGTTACATATAAATGAATATACCGAATCAAATAACGATGTTCCGAATTTTTTTAATACCAGTATTTATGTTATTTATGCTTGTCCCTTTTAACTGGGGCGATATTAGCTTTCTTGGTGCAACAATTCCGATGGGACATTTAATCGGAGCGATAATTTTTATAGTTGCATCGATTACAGACTTTATTGATGGTTACTATGCAAGAAAACATAACTTAGTAACGAATATGGGGAAATTTTTGGATCCACTGGCAGATAAATTGTTAGTGTCTGCTGCTCTCATTATTTTAGTGCAGCTGGGTTCAGCTCCAGCTTGGGTAGTTATTTTAATCATTAGCCGTGAGTTTGCGGTAACAGGACTACGTTTGATCCTTGCAAACGAAGGAGAAGTCGTAGCTGCCAACCAGCTTGGAAAGATTAAAATGTGGACACAAATTATCGCAGTTTCTTCTTTATTATTAGGTAATGTGTTTTTTGAAATGTTCCATATTCCGTTTGATATGATTATGCTGTATGTTTGTTTATTCTTTACTGTATGGTCCGGTTTTGATTATTTTTATCTAAATCGTAGAGTGTTACTGGATTCTAAGTAGGAAGGAAGTTTTTTATGAAAGCTGAAGTTATTGCGGTAGGTTCCGAATTATTATTAGGTCAAATTTCCAATACAAATGCTCGGTTCATCTCTTCTCAGCTAGCGGAGTTAGGAATCGATGTTTATTATCATAGTGTTGTTGGTGATAATCCCGACCGCTTGGTAGAATCTATTAAAATTGCGGAGAATCGAGCAGACCTGATCATTTTTACAGGAGGATTGGGGCCTACAAAAGATGATTTAACGAAAGAGACAATTTCGAAACATCTAAACAAAAACCTTGTATCAGATCAACATGCTCTCATTTATATTGAAGATTTTTTCAAGCGCATGAACCGAAATATGACAGAAAACAATAAAAAACAAGCACTTGTTTTAGAAGGCTGTACTGTTTTAGAAAATAAGCACGGAATGGCACCTGGAATGTTTTTATCGACCGAAACGCATTCGTATATTTTACTACCAGGCCCACCGAAAGAAATGGAGCCAATGTTCCAATTCGAAGCGAAACCTATCCTTTCTAAGCTACTACATAATGAATCCATTATTAAGTCACATGTTATGCGATTTTATGGCATTGGAGAAGCAGAGCTAGAAACCGAAGTCCAAGATTTATTGTACAATCAAACGAACCCAACGCTTGCACCACTAGCGTCTGACGGAGAAGTTACCTTACGATTAACCGCTAAAAGTGAAACAGAGGAAGAGGCTTGGAAACTTATTGATGTCTTACAAACAGAGATTTACAATCGCGTAGGAAAGTTTGTGTATGGCTATAATAATGATTCCCTTGCATCAAAGCTTCGAGATATTTTGGTTGAAAATAATTTAACGATCTCTGCCGCAGAAAGTATGACAGCAGGACTTTTTCAAGCGGAGCTTGCCGCAGTTTCAGGTATGGGGCAGGCACTAGTTGGTGGTATGATTACGTATACAGAGGATATAAAGATACAGCAATTAGGCGTAAATGAAGAGACGATTAATGAATTCACCGTAGTATCTAGTCAATGTGCAGAGGAAATGGCTATGCGTGTAAGAGAGAAGTTTGATACTAATATTGGTGTTGGCATTACAGGAGCAGCTGGTCCAGACGGGCACGGTGGTCAACCGGCAGGTACAGTTTGGATTGGTATCGCTTTTGACGATGCGGCACCTGTTTCTTACAAGTTAAGCCTATCAGGTATGCGAAATACAAACAGATTAAGAGCTGTAAAGTTTACCATCCATTATTTAATATGCTTACTGCATGATCGAGGATTATAGAAATTGAATTTTGAACATAGAAAACAGCCCGAAATTGAATTTTGGGCTGTTTTTAGTAACTAAAATGAAATAGACGCAAAAATGAACGAATAAACGTTCGCTTTTTTCTTGTGTATTTCTCAAAAACCTAGTATAGTAGAGATAGAAATAAAAATCAGAGAATCTTCTAAGGAGGAAATATAGTTGGCTAATGATCGTAAAGCAGCGCTCGATATGGCGTTAAAACAAATAGAAAAGCAATTCGGTAAAGGTTCCATTATGAAATTAGGAGAAAAAACGGACCGTGAAATATCTACTTCTTCAAGTGGTTCTTTAGCACTTGATGCAGCATTAGGAATAGGCGGATATCCAAGAGGCCGTATTATCGAAATATACGGTCCAGAAAGTTCGGGTAAAACAACTGTTGCACTTCACGCGATTGCAGAAGTACAAAAAAATGGCGGTCAAGCAGCATTTATCGATGCAGAGCATGCATTAGACCCAGTTTACGCTCAAAAACTAGGTGTAAATATTGATGAATTACTTTTATCACAACCAGATACGGGAGAGCAGGCGCTTGAAATTGCAGAAGCATTAGTTCGAAGCGGTGCCGTAGAAATTTTAGTAATTGACTCAGTAGCTGCCCTTGTTCCAAAAGCAGAGATTGAAGGGGAAATGGGAGATTCACACGTTGGTCTTCAAGCTCGACTAATGTCTCAAGCATTACGTAAACTTTCAGGTGTTATTAACAAATCTAACACGATTGCGATCTTCATCAACCAAATTCGTGAAAAAGTTGGAGTAATGTTCGGAAATCCAGAAGTCACTCCAGGTGGACGCGCACTTAAATTCTATAGTTCCGTACGTTTAGAAGTAAGACGTGCAGAAGCAATTAAGCAAGGCACGGATATTATGGGGAACAAAACGAAAGTTAAAGTTGTTAAAAACAAAGTAGCGCCACCATTTAGAACAGCTGAAGTAGATATTATGTACGGAGAAGGAATTTCGCAAGAAGGAGAAATTATCGATCTTGGTTCAGAAATGGACATCATCCAAAAAAGCGGTTCTTGGTATGCATACAACGAAGAACGTTTAGGACAAGGTAGAGAAAATGCAAAACAATTCCTAAAAGAAAATCCAACTATTAAAAGCGAAATCGCTTTAAAAATCCGCGAATCTCTAGGACTTGCTGCGTCTTCTTATACAATTGCAGGACACGAACCTGAAGAAGAAGACGAAGAGTTTGAATTACTATTAGATGAAGAATAAAATAATCAAAGTCTCTCAACTTGTTGAGGGACTTTTTTTGATATTTTAGCGTTCGTTTTAAAAGATAATACGCAATAATAAGTTTGCACTAGGATTCAGATCCGCTGAGCTACATTTTAATAGTTTAGCTAGAGCACTGGTCAAAATTCCAATTTAACCAAGATTCGCTTGCTCTAAATTCCATTAAGTGTTTTACACGACATAGTAAGCCTCCAACACGACAAACCAATCTAGCGAATTCTTTTTACTTAGCAGGTGGATTATAGCAAACTATAGAACAGTATCCTTATAGCATATGCCCTATTCATTGCTGTCTCACTCTAACTGTACTTGCTATATGAAAAGTTGGTTGCTTTCGAGGTTAATTTAGTTGCTCATAGATAAGAATTGATTGCTCTTATCCATTTTTTAGGATTAATTATCCAATATAATTTTCGGGATTTAGCGCGCTGGCAGTAGCGACAAAGCTGTCCGTCGAACGACCACGCAAAGCAAAATGTCTTTATACTAAATACTAGCGAATAATCCCTTCAAACTCACTAAGACTTGTAATCCCTATTTAATGAAGTAAGATTTCAGTATTTCTTTTAAAGCAATTACGCATTTTCATAAAAAACCAAGTAGAAACCAATAATATTCCTATCGTTTCCTTGACAGAGTATTTCTACATCTATACAATTAAAATTGTATAATTTCTTTATAAAATAATGAAAAGGCAATACATATATGTACTTTCATATATGAGCCGACTGAAACTTAAAAAGAATAGCAATAGGGGGTGTTCGAATGCCATATGAAATTATCATCTCCGCTTTGCTTGGTCTTTTCGTCGGTGCCGTTGTTGGTTATATTTATCTGAAAAACGTGAACGATTCAAAAGTGACTGGTGCAAAACAATCTTCTGCACTCATCTTAGATGAAGCAAAGCGAGAAGCAGAAGCATTAAAGAAAGAAGCATTACTAGAAGCCAAAGATGAAACTCACCAATTACGAAATGAAGCAGAATCTGACATCCGTGAACGCCGTATGGAACTGCAAAAACAGGAAAATCGGTTATTACAAAGAGAAGAGAACCTTGATCGTAAGGATGATGCTCTAAACAAGAGAGAAGTAGGTCTTGAGCGTAAAGAAGATGCTCTAACCGAAAGACAACAGCATATCGAACGGAAAGAAAGTAAAGTGGACGAGCTTGTTGATAAACAACAAAGTGAACTTGAACGAATTTCTACTTTAACACGTGAAGAAGCAAGAACCGTTATTCTTCAAGAAGTAGAAAATGAACTATCTACGGATATCGCTGTCATGACAAAAGAATCGGAAACAAGAGCAAAAGAAGAGGCCGATAAAAAGTCTCGTGAAATTCTTTCCCTTGCGTTGCAACGATTTGCAGCTGATCATGTAGCAGAAACAACCGTTTCCGTTGTTAATCTACCGAATGACGAAATGAAAGGCCGTATCATTGGCCGTGAAGGTCGTAACATTCGTACGCTCGAAACTTTAACTGGAATCGATTTAATCATTGATGATACACCAGAAGCTGTTATACTATCAGGATTTGATCCGATACGAAGAGAAACTGCTCGTCTAGCACTAGAAAAGTTAGTGCAAGATGGACGAATTCATCCAGCCCGTATTGAAGAAATGGTAGAAAAATCGAGAAGAGAAGTAGATGAACAGATTCGAGAAATCGGAGAACAAACTACATTTGATGTAGGCGTTCATAATTTACATCCTGACTTGATCAAAATCCTTGGTCGTTTACGTTACCGTACAAGCTACGGTCAAAACGTATTGAAGCATTCAACAGAAGTAGCGGTTTTAGCTGGCTTACTTGCTGCTGAGCTTGGAGAAGATGTAACACTTGCAAGACGTGCAGGATTACTTCACGACATCGGGAAAGCAATTGACCATGAAGTAGAAGGAAGTCATGTTGAAATTGGTGTCGAGCTTGCAACGAAATACAAAGAACATCCAGTTGTTATCAATAGTATTGCGTCTCACCATGGCGACACAGAAGCAACTTCTGTTATTGCCGTATTAGTTGCAGCTGCAGATGCATTATCCGCAGCACGACCTGGTGCAAGAAGTGAAACATTAGAAAACTACATTCGTCGTTTAGAGAAACTGGAAGAAATTTCGGAATCCTATGATGGCGTGGAAAAATCTTTTGCGATTCAAGCAGGAAGAGAGATTCGTATTATGGTTCGTCCAGATCAAATCGATGATATTACTGCTCATCGTTTGGCAAGAGATATCCGTAAGCGAATCGAAGAAGAACTAGATTATCCTGGTCATATTAAAGTAACTGTTATTCGAGAAACAAGAGCTGTAGAATACGCAAAATAGAAGGAAGGCTTCTACTAAGAAGCCTTTTTTTCGTTAAGGAAGTGGGTAAATAATGAAGATTTTATTTATAGGAGATATCGTTGGTTCGATTGGTAGAGATACACTAGAAAGTTATCTACCAAGATTAAAAAGAAAATATAATCCAGATGTTGTCATTGCAAATGGTGAAAATGCTGCGGCTGGTCGCGGCATTACGAAGAAAATTTTTCAAGACCTGCTATATATGGGTGTAGACGTCGTTACGATGGGTAACCATACTTGGGATCAAAAAGAAATTATGGACTTTATTGATGATACGGATTATTTGATTCGTCCTGCCAATTTTTCAGAAGAGGCACCAGGCAAAGGGATGACGTCCGTAACGAAAAATGGGCAAACTATTTCGGTTATTAATATGCATGGTAGAACATTCTTGCCACCTCATGATGATCCATTTAAAAAAGCGACAGAGCTAGTAGAAGAAGCGAAGAAATTATCACCAATTGTTTTTGTTGATTTTCATGCGGAAGCAACAAGTGAAAAAATTGCTTTTGGTTGGCATCTAGATGGAAAAGCATCAGTCGTTGTAGGAACGCATACACATGTACAAACAGCGGACTCTCGTATATTACCAGGCGGTACAGCGTATATAACTGACGTTGGAATGACAGGGCCTTACGATGAAGTGTTAGGGATGAAAAAAGAGGATGTTTTATATCGTTTTCAAACGAATTTGCCGACTCGTTTTGAAGTACCGAAAAGTGGTCGTTCCGTATTAAGTGGTTTTTTCGTAGAAGTAGATAATGCTACGGGGAAAGCTGTTCACCAAGAACGAGTTTATATTAATGATGATTATCCATTTCAAGGCTAATAGAGTCTAAATAATCACTCCGGAGCATAAGGTAGGTTATGGACGAAAGCAAGTTCATAATCTAGCTATAAAAGGAGAAATGATAGTGGATTCTTTAAAAGTATCTTCTCGTTCTAACCCCAATTCAGTTGCTGGAGCACTTGTTGCAGTAATTAGAGAACAAGGGTATGCAGAGATGCAAGCAGTAGGGGCAGGCGCACTAAATCAGGCAATTAAGGCAATTGCCATCGCAAGAGGATTTGTTGCACCTAGTGGTACAGACTTAACTTGTTCACCTGCTTTCACAGATATCATCATATCGGGTGAAGATCGAACTGCTTTGAAGTTATTAGTAGAGAAAAAGGTAAAATAACCGTGAAGTCGCTACTGTAAAACGTAGCGACTTCATTTTATTTTTTAGAATATATTGTGACGATTTGATTCCGTCAAAGGTCTGATTTTGAGGAAAAACATTGTGAATACATAGTGAATCGTACTACTTCATGGTAAACTTATGAAGGTAAAAAAACATTTAATAATAGAAAAAAGCATTCAACGAGACAGTAAGGAGATGTTTATATATGTTGCAACAACTTTCTTGGAAAGTAGGAGGGCAGCAAGGAGAGGGTATTGAAAGTACTGGGGAAATTTTCTCTATGGCGATGAACCGCCTTGGATATTATTTGTACGGATACCGTCATTTCTCTTCTCGAATTAAAGGTGGCCACACAAACAATAAAATCTGTGTACGTCCTACACAAGTGCGTACAATCCCAGATGATTTAGATATTTTAGTAGCCTTCGATCAAGAAACAATAGATGTGAACTACAAAGAACTAACCGAAAAGAGCATTATTCTAGCAGATGCTAAATTCTCACCAGTAGCACCAGAAGATTGCTTAGCACCGATGTATATTGTTCCATTTACAGAGGTCGCTGCAGAATTAGGTACGTCGCTTATGAAAAATATGGTGGCAATAGGAGCTACATCAGCCTTATTAAATCTGGATAAAGCAGTATTCCAAGAAGTTGTAGATGAGATTTTTGGTAAAAAAGGACAAGAAGTTGTTGAGAAGAATATGCAAGCAATCCAACAAGGCTTCGATACGATGGCTGAACAGCTAGGAGACCGATTAGGCGAGTGGGAACTTGTTCCTGCAGACGGAAAACACCGCTTGTTTATGATCGGAAATGATGCAATTGCGCTTGGAGCTTTGGCTGCGGGTGTTCGATTTATGGCAGCCTATCCGATTACGCCAGCTTCTGAAATTATGGAATATATGATTAAAAAGCTGCCTTTGTTTGGTGGAGCAGTTATTCAAACAGAAGATGAAATCGCAGCAGCTACTATGGCTATTGGATCTAACTACGGTGGTGTACGTGCATTTACAGCATCAGCGGGCCCTGGTCTATCTTTAATGATGGAAGCAATTGGTCTTTCAGGCATGACAGAGCAGCCATTAGTTATAGTTGATACGCAGCGTGGGGGACCATCTACTGGACTACCAACGAAACAAGAGCAATCGGATCTTATGCAAATGATTTATGGTACACATGGGGAGATTCCGAAAGTAGTTATAGCACCAAGTACGGGAGAAGAAGCGTTTTATGATACGATTCAAGCTTTTAATATAGCAGAAGAATTACAGATTCCTGTTATTATCTTATCGGATTTACAGCTTTCACTCGGTAAACAAACAGTAGATCCATTTGATTATTCTAAAATCGAAATTCGCCGTGGTAACCTAATAAATACAGATGAAATACCAGAAGCAGAAGATAAATCATACTTCAAACGTTATGAAGTAACAGAAGATGGTGTTTCACCGCGTGTACTACCTGGTACGAAGCATGCCATTCACCACGTTACAGGGGTTGAGCATGATGAAACTGGTAAGCCTTCAGAAGCAGCATCTAACCGAAAAGCGCAAATGGATAAACGTATGAAAAAGCTTCAGCATGTAAACTTTAGCGACCCAGTTTATGTAAGTGCACCTTATGAAGAAGCTGACATTCTATTCGTAGGATTCAATTCTACTAGAGGTGTGTTAGAAGAATTACAGCAAACGCTAATTGCACAAGGAATGAAAGTGAATCATGCACATATCCGCTTGATCCACCCATTCCCAGCAAAAGAAGTGCAACCACTAGTAGCAAATGCGAAAAAAGTAGTCGTTGTGGAAAATAACGCAACAGGCCAATTAGCAAACATTTTAAAAATGAATGTTGGCGGTCATGATAAAGTAATCAATGTATTGAAATATGATGGAACGCCATTCTTACCATTACAGCTTGAAAAACAAGTAAAGGAGTTGCTTAAATAATGGTAACATTTAAAGACTTTCGTAATAATGTAAAACCAAACTGGTGCCCAGGATGTGGCGACTTCTCCGTTCAAGCAGCTATTCAACGTGCGGCAGCCAATGTTGGCATTCAGCCCCACGACCTAGCGGTAATTTCAGGAATCGGCTGTTCAGGACGTATTTCCGGCTATATCCATTCTTATGGTTTCCACGGTATTCACGGACGTGCACTTCCGATTGCACAAGGCTTGAAAATGGCAAATAAAGATCTGCATGTAATTGCTTCTGGTGGAGACGGAGACGGGTTTGCAATCGGTATAGGCCATACAATTCATTCCATTCGACGTAATATCGACTTAACATACGTAGTCATGGACAACCAAATTTATGGTTTAACAAAAGGGCAAACTTCTCCACGCTCAGCAGAAGGATTTAAAACGAAATCCACGCCAGGTGGAGCAATCGAGCCTTCTCTTAAACCACTAGAACTAGCGCTAACATCAGGAGCTACTTTTGTAGCACAAGGCTTCTCTTCTGACATCAAAGAGCTAACTGCCATTATTGAGGCTGGTATTAACCATAAAGGTTTTTCTTTCATCAATGTGTTCAGTCCTTGTGTAACGTACAATAAAGTAAATACCTATGACTGGTTCAAAGAAAACTTAACAAAGCTTTCCGATGTAGAAGGCTACGACCATACAAATCGCGAACAAGCAATGCAAGTTGTCATGGAGAACGAAGGATTAGTAACAGGAATCATTTATCAAAATGAAGAAGCTCCTTCCTATCAAGAGCAAGTTCCTGGCTACGCACCAACACCACTAGTAGACCAGAACTTGAAAATGAGTGAAACAGAATTTAATACATTATTACAAGATTTTATGTGATGATAAAAAAGCTACCTTTAAGGGGTAGCTTTTTTAGTGCGTGGAGAATTGGAAGATAGAGTTCCGGAAACGGGAGATCCGCCTCCATAGATTGGGAATCGCAAGATAGGTGTGTGGAATCACAAGATAGGACCCCTAAATTGCAAGATACAGTCTCAGAATCGCAAAATAGAGTCCCTAAATCGCAAGATCCAGCCTCCGAATCGCAAAATAGAGTCCCTAAATCGCAAGATCTCCCTCCATAAATTGGGGATCGCAAGATAGGTGTGTGGAATCGCAAGATAGAACCCCTAAATCGCAAGATCTCCCTCCATAAATTGGGGATCGCAAGATAGGTGTGTGGAATCGCAAGATAGGACCCCTAAATCGCAAGATACAGACTTAGAATCGCAAAATAGAGTCCCTAAATCGCAAGATCTCCCTCCATAAATTGGGGATCGCAAGATAGGTGTGTGGAATCGCAAGTTAGGAACCCTAAATCGCAAGATACAGTCTCCGAATCGCAAAATAGAGTCCGCGAATCGCAAGATCCCCCTCCATAAATTAGGAATCGCAAGATAGAACCCCTAAATCGCAAGATACAGACTTAGAATCACAAAATAGAGTCCAAAAATCGCAAGATAGCCCCCTTAAATCGCAAGATCCCCCGAAACCACCAAAATAATACAGTACAAACTCCAACGTTTCCACTCCAAACCCATTTTCTTATGTCCAAATAAGTACTTTTAAGCTTTATACCTTGTAGCTATAGTGCAGTATTCAGTATAATAGGTTGATGGGTATTCGTATTAGCTACGAAGGAAAGAAAGGAGCGTCTTCTTAATGAATGAAGAATCGCGTTTACAAAGTACACAAGTAAAGGAACCTAATTCTCCGGACAAAAAATCCGAGAAGGATTATAGCCAATATTTTCAATCAGTTTATACTCCACCATCCTTAAAAGAAGCAAAAAAACGAGGAAAAGAAGAAGTTGCTTACCATAATGACTTTTCTATTGCCGAGCAATTTAAAGGAATGGGGCAAAACCGTAAATTTTATATTCGTACGTATGGCTGCCAAATGAATGAGCATGATACAGAAGTTATGGCTGGTATTTTCATGCAGCTAGGTTATGAGCCTACCGACACGGTGGATGATGCAAATGTCATTTTACTTAATACATGTGCCATTCGTGAAAATGCGGAAAACAAAGTATTTGGTGAGCTAGGCCATTTAAAACACTTAAAACAAAACAATCCAGACGTATTAATCGGTGTATGTGGATGTATGTCCCAAGAAGAATCCGTCGTCAATAAAATATTAAAAACCTATAATCAAGTAGATATGATTTTTGGAACGCATAATATTCACCGCCTACCTAATATTCTAAACGAAGCTTACCTTTCAAAAGAAATGGTCGTAGAAGTTTGGTCTAAAGAAGGCGATGTAATTGAAAACTTGCCACGAGTGAGAAAAGGTTCTATTAAAGCTTGGGTAAATATTATGTACGGATGCGATAAGTTCTGTACGTACTGTATCGTTCCTTATACACGAGGAAAAGAACGTAGCCGTCGCCCGGAAGATATCATTCAAGAAATTAGACATCTTGCAGCGCAAGGCTATAAAGAAGTGACACTACTTGGTCAAAATGTTAATGCATACGGAAAAGACTTCGAAGACTTAGATTATCGATTCGGTGATTTAATGGATGATCTTCGCAAGATTGATGTAGCACGTATTCGTTTCATGACAAGTCACCCTCGAGACTTTGATGATCATTTAATCGAAGTACTTGCAAAAGGTGGCAACTTAGTCGATCACATTCATTTACCAGTTCAATCTGGTTCATCTGATATACTAAAAATAATGGCTCGTAAATATTCAAGAGAGCATTATTTAGAGCTAGTTCGTAAGATTAAAACTGCTATACCAAATGTCTCTTTAACAACGGATATTATAGTGGGATTCCCGAACGAAACAGATGAGCAATTTGAAGAAACAATGTCTTTATATAAAGAAGTAGGATTTGAAATTGCTTATACGTATATTTACTCTCCACGTGAGGGTACTCCGGCTGCCAAAATGGTTGATAATGTACCGATGGAAGTGAAAAAAGAACGTCTCCAACGTTTAAATAAATTAGTAAATGATATGTCTGCTGAAGCAATGAAAAAATACGAGGGTCAAATTGTAGAAGTACTAGTAGAAGGGGAAAGTAAAAATAACCCGGATGTACTTGCAGGATATACACCAAAGAGTAAGCTAGTTAACTTTGTTGGACCAAAAGAGATCATTGGTCAGCTAGTGCAAGTAAAAATTACAGATGCTAAAACGTGGTCACTTACTGGAGAACTAGTAGAAGTACAAAAAGAACAAGAGGTGGGAATATAATGACTACTAAATATACTAGAGACGATATTATTGAAAAAGCAAAAGAAATCGCAACAATGATTGCTAATACAGAAGAAGTAGATTTCTTTAAACGTGCAGAAGCACAAATTAACGAAAACCAAACAGTGCGTGAAAAAATTGCTAGTTTGAAAAGCTTGCAAAAACAAGCAGTAAACTTTCAACATCTAGGAAAAGAAAAAGCACTCAAAATGATTGAAGGTAAAATCGAAGCAATCGAAGCAGAAATCGATGAACTGCCAATTGTACAAGAGTTCAAACAATCACAAGGTGATGTAAACAGTCTTCTTCAATTAGTTGCAAACTCAATTTCTAACAATGTAACAAACCAAATCATCGAAGCAACTGAAGGCGATCTACTTAGAGGCGAAACTGGCTCCAAAGTAAAAAATACAACATATGATAGCTGTTCTTAATAAATAATTGAAGAAAAACGCACATATAATTTGAAAAGATGTATGTGCGTTTTTTATTTTGTCAGTTAATAAGTTGGTAATATATTATATATAATAATCTAAAAATAGAGAATTGGCATAATAGGTTGACAATTAAGTAGCGACTTATGGTAGAATTGTAACGAACATAGGGGAAATATATAGATAAGGGGAGAAATTTGAATGAAGAAAAAGCAATGGAATTTGTTAGCGCTTCTAAGCTTATTTGCTTTATTAGTATTAGCAGCTTGTGGTTCTACAGATAGCGGTTCTTCAGACAGCGATGCTACTACTGATGGTAGTGCTGGCGGAGAAACTGAAAAATCAAGCAAAGCACCAAAATTTTTAAGCTTGTTAACTGGTGGAACACAAGGAACTTATTATCCACTTGGCGGTACATTCGCTGAATTGATCACAACGGAAACTGGCGTTAAAACTACAGCAGAAGTTTCTCAAGCATCCGCTGCGAATATGACTGCTTTGCAAAATGGCGAAGGTGATATCGCTTTCGTACAAACCGATATTGCGTATTATGGAACGGAAGGAACCCTAATGTTTGAAGGAAAGAAAACGGATTCAGTAACTGCATTAGGTGCCTTATATCCAGAAACAATTCAATTAGTAACACTTGCTGATTCAGGTATTACTTCTTACGAAGATTTAAAAGGTAAAAAAGTTTCTGTGGGTGCACCAGGTTCTGGTACTTACGCAAATGCAGAACAATTACTTGAAATACACGGGTTAACAATGGAAGATATTCAAGCACAAAACTTAGACTTTGGTGAGTCAACAGATGGAATCCAATCTGGACAAATCGATGCAGCATTCATCACAGCTGGTTATCCAACTGGTGCGGTAGAAGCATTGAATGCAACAAATAAAGTATCCATCATTCCGGTAAGTAACGATAAAGCAGAAGCATTAATCGAAAAATATCCATATTATGCGAAAGATGCTATTCCTAAAGGTACTTATGATTTAGCAGAAGAAGTACCAGCTGTATCTGTGCTGGCAATGCTTGCAGTTAAAAAAGAACTTCCAGAAGATCTTGTATATCAAATGACAAAAGCAATTTATGATAATACAGATAAAATTAGTCATGCAAAAGGTGAATTCATTAAAGCGGAAACTGGTTTAGATGGAATCGGTATCGAAGTTCATCCTGGAGCACAAAAATATTTTGATGAAGTAAATAAATAATTGAAAAATAAAAAAGGGGCTCAGTTGCGAATAGCTTCGAGCCTCTTTTTGAATTAAATGGGGTTAATCAACAAGTGAAAAAAATACTTGTGGGGCTAATCATCTTAATGCCTATTATATTTTTTATTCCTTTTTGGTCTGCTTTTACGTTTACAGAAACACGCAGTGAGGACCCTGTTCTCCACTACATACCGATGAGTAGAGAAACCAATTTTCAAATTATCTTTACACATTCTATTCATCTGACGGATGTAATCGAAAGCTATAAAGTAATAGATTCCCATAAAATTCAATTACTTTCTATGCAATACAGCGATGTCGCAATCGGTATGCCAGGTTATGCGGAGGAAGGTCAAACGTTACAGTATGAAAATGGAATTTATACGTTGCGATACGAGGAAGCGATATTGAAGGATTTTACCTTACATATTGGTGATGTTGATTATAAGTTAAGCTTCAACTATGGGACGAAGGATTTTAATTTAAAAGAAGAGCTAGTTAGAGGTAAATCATATTTATTTGAAGTGAAGAAACTGTCTTTATATGAAAAGATGAAAGGAGTCGAATTGAATGGGTAAAAAGGATCCGAAATTACAAGACAATCAGTTTGATGAATTGTCTGTTGAGGAACAGCAGGCCATTTTAGAAAAGTATGATCTTGAATCGAATACACGTACTTTAGGTGGAATATTGAAGTATGTTATTTACTTTGGGTTAATGGCGTTTTCATTATTTCAATTGTATACGGCTATTTTTGGTCAGTTTCCAGCGCAAATTCAGCGTACGGTCCATTTAGGCTTTGGACTTGTTTTTATTTTTCTATTATTTCCGGCACGACGAAAATTTTCGAAAACAAAAGTGCCATTTTATGATTTTATATTAGCTGCGGGAGCAATTTTAATCGGGAGTTACTGGACAATTAACTACAATCGTTTAGTACAAAGTTTAGGCCAGTTAGAGGGATTGGACTTTTTCATAGGTTTACTTTCCATATTACTAGTATTAGAAGCTTCTAGACGTGCTGTAGGCTTACCTATTACCATTATTGCTTCTTTGTTTTTAGTGTATGCGTATTTTGGACCGTATTTCCCGGACTTCATGGCCCATCGCGGTCAAAGTGTTGATAATATCGTTAATTTAATGTTCTTTACGACGGACGGAATTTTAGGGACTCCGCTAGCCGTTTCTTCTACGTATATTTTTGCTTTCCTATTATTTGGAGCATTTTTAGTAAAAACGGGAGTAGGAGAGTACTTTAATGATTTATCTATAGCGGTTGCTGGAAAGTTGGTTGGCGGTCCTGCAAAAGTAGCGATCTTTTCATCTGCGCTGCAAGGAACGATTTCAGGTAGTTCTGTAGCAAACGTTGTTACCTCTGGTGCCTATACAATACCTATGATGAAATCGCTCGGTTATAAAAAGGAGTTTGCCGGTGCGGTAGAAGCGTCTTCTTCAACGGGAGGACAATTGATGCCACCGATTATGGGGGCGGCTGCTTTCTTAATGGTTGAATTTATCGGTCGTGGTGTGACGTATTGGGATATCGCGAAAGCCGCTGCAATACCTGCTATTTTATATTTCACAGGGATTTGGATTATGACGCATTTTGAAGCAAAGCGATTAGGATTACGTGGTTTAACAGACGAGCAAATGCCAGATCGTAAAAAAATCTTTAAAAAGTTATATTTAATATTGCCGATTTTCTTAATCATCGTGTTGATGATGGTAGGGGTTCCTGTCATTCACTCTGCAATGTACGGTATTGTTGCTTGTATCATCGTTGGGATGATCAACAGAGATACAAAAACAGGTCCTCGGGAGATTTTAGATGCATTAGTGGATGGTGCTCGTACAGCTCTAGGTGTTATAGCCGCTACTGCGTGTGCTGGAATAATTGTAGGGGTTGTTGTGAAAACTGGATTAGGACTAAGTTTGGCAACGAGTTTAGTAAAACTAGCTGGAGGAAGTATTATTTTAACATTGTTCTTTGTTATGATTGCATCTCTAATACTAGGAATGGGTGCTCCAACAACTGCTAACTATGTTATTACTTCTACAATTGCAGCACCGGCTATTATTGCATTATTGGCACCTGACGTACCGCAAAGTGCTGTGCCGATTGTCGTGTTATTATCAGCGCATTTCTTCGTGTTTTATTTTGGGATTATTGCAGATATTACGCCTCCTGTCGCCCTTGCCGCCTTTGCTGCATCGGGAATTTCAGGTGGTGATCCGATCAAAACCGGTGTGGAAGCTTCCAAGTTAGCGATAGCCGCGTTCATTATTCCGTATATGGTTGTATTTTCACCGACATTGTTAATGATTGATACAACCTTGTGGGAGATAATTTGGGTTTTCATTACTGCATTAATTGGAATGATTGCTATTGGTGCAGGAGTAATTGGTTATTGGTATCGTAAAGTAAATTGGATTGAAAGAATTTTCGCTGTGGTTGCAGGGTTATTATTAATTTATCCGGAAGGTTATTCTGACATTGCAGGCTTAATCATTTTTGCTATTCTTGTCACGATCCAATATATGACACGTGAAAAAACAGATAAAAAGAAACAAGCAATAGTAGCTTAATCGGAAAACACGAGCCTTCATGGGTTCGTGTTTTTTCTATATGGGCATATATAGAAAACTGTTATAATTAAAATGTTAAGAATAATAGAAAAGAGGATTTTGGATGTCACTCAAATTTATACAAGCGGAAAAGCAAGTATATGATTCCATCGTATTTCCTGCTTTTGATTTAACGATTGCTGGTGGGGAAGTTACCGCTATTTGTTCGAATGTGAACATAAGGGAGCAGTTAATCGAAATAATACTAGGAAGAAATTTATTATCCAATGGAGAAATTCAATATGCGGATGAAAAGAAGTTAGCGTTCTTTTTCCTACATGAAGGCTTGCATGAGCGTCTTACAGTGCAGGAGTTTCTCAAGTTTTACCATCAATTGTATCAATCCAAACAATCAATCGAAGAGATTACTCGTTTAGTACAGCTGGATTCGAAGAAAAACAAAAAAATAAAAGACCTTACATATTCCGAAAAAAAACGTGCTCAGTTAGCTTACATACTAATTCAAAATGCGGAAACTTACATAATGGAAGAACCTGATCAAAATTTGGACGTTGAATCGAAACGAATATTTATCGCCGTTTTTAACGAGCTTCGAAAATTGAATAAAACAGTGCTTGTTTTAACAAGTCACTTAGAAACAGCAGTAACTGTTGCAGATAAAATTGTCCGCTTGGATGACAAAGGACTTCAAATAGTCCAAACGGAAGAAGAGCATCCAGAGGAACTCCAAAACGAAAACGTAATAGAAAGTGAAACCGAAGAAAAAATTGTACAACCAATCCGATTTGAAAAAATCCCAACGAAAGTAAATGAAAAAATCGTGCTATTTGATCCACCAGAAATTGACTATATTGAAAGTACGGAAGGGCAAACTTTTTTACATATAAAGGGGGAAAGCTTTCCTTGTACGTTTACGCTAAATGAATTAGAGGAGCGATTATATCCGTTTGGATTTTTCCGATGTCACCGTTCCTATATCGTGAATTTACAAAAAGTTCGGGAAGTAATTACGTGGACGAGAAATAGTTATAGCCTCGTACTCGATGATGCATTAAAATCTTCCGTTCCCTTATCCAAAACGAAAATGGCGGATTTAAAGGGAATGTTGGGCCTCAAATAAGCTCCATTCACCAAGGAAATGACTCCTTTCACCGGAAATATGCTGTTTTCCATATAAAAACCGCTTAATGTTAGTTGTATAGAAACGAAACAGACAACTAACCATTTAGGAGGATGAATATGGAAAACGCAATTGAAGTGAAAGGTTTAGCAAAATATTTTGCTAATTCTAAAGCAATTGAAGGCGTCGATTTTGAAGTAAAAAAAGGAGAAATTTTTGGCTTTCTTGGACCAAGTGGCTCGGGAAAAACAACAACCATTAAAATATTAACTGGTCAACTAGATCCGACAGAAGGAGAAGCATTTGTTTTTGGGGAAAATGTTTCCCATCTAAAAAATCCAAAAGCACGCAAACGTTTCGGCGTACTAACAGATAATAGTGGCCTGTATGGAAGATTGACCATTTATGAGAATTTAAAATTGTATTGCGAGCTATATGAACTCCCACTTTCTAAAATTGATGAGACCCTTGGATTCGTTAATTTAAAAGAAGAAAGCAAGAAAAAAGTGGCTACATTATCAAAAGGGATGACGCAGCGTGTCGTTTTGGCAAGGGCAATTTTGCATGAACCAGAGCTATTATTTTTAGATGAACCAACATCTGCACTGGATCCGGTGAATACCCTTCATATATATGAGGGATTACGTGCGCTCAATAAAAAAGGAACAACCATTTTTTTAACGACGCATGATATGCAGGAAGCAGATACATTGTGTAATCGCGTTGCCTTTTTAAATAAAGGGAAGATCCGCCTGCTCGATCAACCAAACAAGTTAAAGAAGCAATATGCGGATGCCACTATTACCGTAGAATTAACGAATGATGAAAAAATACAACTCCGTAGAGATGCAGCAGGAGCAGAAGAGATGTACCAATTAATGAAAGATAATCGAGTGGTAACGGTACATTCCAACGAACCAACATTAGGGGATATTTTTGTAAAAGTAACGGGAGGGGAATTGGTATGACATTTTCATGGAAGCGTGTAAACGCAATACTTCAAAAGGATTTTAAAGATTTTTCGAGAAACTCGGCTGTATCTATCATCATTTTCTTACCAATTATTTTGGCTGCAATTTACGGAAGGATGGGAATCGATTCGCTTCAAGTCCATTTTATGAATATTAATATGGCCTTTGCAATGGTTGGAACCTATGTACAATGTTGTTTAATAGCAGAAGAAAAAGAGAAGAACACGTTACGAGGACTCATGCTATCACCTGCAAGTACGCTAGAAATTCTCGGTGGGAAAAGTTTGCTAACATTTGTATTAACGATTGTTGTTGTATTTTTTAGTGCGTATTTATCTGAATATAGACCGGCAAGTATGGGGATTGTAGCAGTTGCAATTGTTTTATCGACATTATTTTATATTGGAATGGGTACGTTATTAGGGCTTGTTGCAAAGTCTGTAATGGAGTCATCTGTTATTGTACTTCCGGTTATTGGGGTTTTTACAATGGGTTCATTTGTAACTGCTTGGACAGAAAAGTATCCAATATTAAAAGTTGCAGAATTTTTACCGAACATACAATTAATTGAGCTGGCTGAAGAAGTAGAGCAAGGAGCAGGTTTTGTTCAAGTGCTTTCGAACTTAGGGATTATCGGTATTTGGATCGTTGCGGTCTTTGCATTGACGGTGGTAGTGTATCGGAAGCGAATGGTGGATTGATTAGGAGAGAATTTTCTCGGAAGTAGTCACTTTTTTATTAAAAGTAAATAATAACCAATATGCATGCTGAAAAAAACTTCTTCATTTTCCTGTTTGTATGATAGTCGGGTAGTATTAGCTAGTACTTATGTGAGAAGTGACAAAATCGTCACTTCTCTTATCATTTTGTAACCATAATCGTAGGCTAATATTTTCTATTACCTGTAAAATGTACGAAAAGGGAAAAGAAGGAGGAATTTAAGAATGAAAGCAGTAAAGATAGCAATTGGAACCCTGATTGTGGCGGTTATACTAATATTGTCTATGTCTCTTTTAGTTAAGAACGAGCTGGCAGACATGTTAAACCCTTTTATCCCACAAAAGGATGTTTTCGTAAAGATTGATCAAATTGGAGAAAGGATAGATTCAAAGACATACGAATATATCTTAGAAGGAATTAATGAAGATGGTAAGAAAGTTCAGATTGCTTTTACCGCCAGTAAACATTTACGAGAGGGAGCATATTTAAAAGTAGATACTAAAAGAACTTATGTGAAATCATGGGAAGAAGTCCAGCTAAAGGAGATTCCTTCTGCTGTTCGAGATAAACTATAATAGGACCAAAAAATTGTTTCCTATAATAATAAAATTCACATTAAAAAGCGCAGTACAAGTCTCCACTGAGCTTTTTAATGTGAGATATAGGAAGAATATCGATAACAGACAAGAAAAAAATATTTTATTTTTTTATACTTCAGTTGGTTTCGGAACACATCATTCCGAAACCTTTATAATAGCTTTATGCTTGTGATTTATGTTGAAATGGACATTTTCCTTGAATCGGCTCAATATCATCGCCGATAAAGAACTGCTTCCATTCATTATGCGTAGGATCGCCAAAGTGACCGATATCTGGATGCTTCGGCAACTGATCCCAAGCTTCCACACGTTTCCGGACTTTTTCACGTGACATAATACCACCTTTTTCAGTTCCTTCCAATCCTTTAAATATTTTACGAGGCTGGAATCCAAGAACCATGGCATTTCCTAGATCTCGTGTCTTGCGCTTCTTGTATGCAGGAGTATTTCCAAACACGAATATAGGCTCTCCATTGAATCGGAAATCCCATAAGTAATGCTCAGGGTCTCGTGGACTATCTTCCGGCCATTCTACTTCATCGACTTCGTGTAAGTATTGGAGGATTTCCCAAAACTGCTTTCGGTAATCATCGATAGAACCCTCTTGTTCAAAAGGCTCTACAAATACAAAAAGACCGTGTCTCTTGTAGTTTGGTAATTTAAATAAATCTAGAAAGCCTGCTACAGCAGACGGTAGATTACTCCAGTCGTCTTGCGTGATATAAGCATAGCGGAGCTCGCCTTTCAGTTCGCCACTCATTCCAAAAAAGCACGGGAACGTTTTATCTGTTACTGTATTGTGAAATGTTTCATATTCCTTATAAAGCCAACTAGGCAAGTCTGTTCTAGTATGAAAATCTTCTTTTGTTAATAATGCTTTTTCCTTTGTAATCACACAATCTCCTCCACTATCTTTATTCACATATATATATTTATTCTTTACCCCATCCTAAATTTCCTGAAACAATAAGGTTAAATGAAAATAAATTGCACAAAAAGGTTATGTAATGAAAAAAAGAGGGAATATAAAAGAAGGAATAAAGAAATTGGAGGATTAATCATTGTGAAAATAAGTCAAACGCAAGCTCAAATATATTGTCAAAATGAATATGGAACGCTCCAAAAAGTCGTTCTATGTGAACCGCAATATATGGAAATTAAAGAAGTGATTAATGATGTGCAGAAAAAATATAAACATGATAATATTGACCGCTCACTTGCCATTTCACAGCATCAGTTATTTGAACAAACTTTAAGAAATGCTGGTGTTGAAGTGATTAAACTAAAACCAAGTAAAGATCATCCTGAACAAGTATTTACTAGAGATATTGGTTTTACATTAGGCAATCGCTTTTTTATTTCCGAAATGGCGAATCCGATTCGTCAAGGTGAAGAGGAAATATTAGCCCAGTGGATGAACGAACATGGCCTTTCCTATATGGAGTTTTCCAATCATTCCATAGAAGGTGGAGATGTAATCATAGATGGCAATCGTGTGTTTATAGGAATTAGCGAACGTACGTGTATGAAAGCTGTAGAAGCTTTGCAAAAAGTATTACCGGAATTTGAGATTATTCCTGTTCCATTTAATTCAAAATACTTGCATCTGGACTGTGTATTCAATATTTTGTCCTCCGAAGATGCATTAATTTATCCCGATGCGCTCGATCCAGAGATAGTGGACCACTTGGCGAGTATGTATCATTTAATCGAAGTAAGTGAGAAAGAGCAGTTCTCAATGGGTACGAATGTGTTATCAATCGGTCAAAATCGAGTGTTTAGTTTGCCAATAAATCAGGATGTTAATGATCAGTTGAGAAAGCATGGATATGAAGTGTTGGAGGTAGATTTTTCGGAAATCATTAAATCAGGAGGCTCGTTCCGGTGTTGTTCCATGCCACTTGAACGACATTAATAAGCACCAATCGATCTATGTTATTACATATGATTGATTGGTTTTTTTACGTAAAACATTTCTAAAAGATCCTAGCTCGATTCTATAAAAGTCTTCTATATTGCGGTAAAATATACTATATAAATAGAGGGAAACAGTGTAAGGGAGGGATTGAGATGGCGTTTTTTGAAACAAGTGACGGAGTGAAATTGTATTATCAGCACAAGGGAGAAGGCAATCCAATCGTGCTTGTCCATGGCTGGTCTTCGGATCATACTTCTTTTGACCAGACATTCGAAGAATTGAGTAAAAGCTATCAGGTTATTTCCTACGATTTAAGAGGGCACGGCAGTTCTGAAAGGCCGGAAAAAGGATTATCCTTAAAAAGATTTGCGAAAGATCTCGAAGAATTGATGGAAGATTTAAAGGTTCAAAATGTCACTCTAGTTGGACATTCGATGGGCGTATCTATTGTCTTTGAGTATGTTAAGCAATTTGGTGTTCAAAGACTAAAATCAGTTTCCATTTTTGACATGACGCCAAAATTGGTCAATGAGGGCGATTGGAATCTTGGTCTCTATCATGGAAAATATACAAGAGAAGATTCGCTAAACGACCTGTCAGTGATCAATGAGGATTTCAGAGAATTTGCGAAACCATTTTTCAAAATTACAGTGCCTTATTTAACTGATGACCTTATGAGCGAGCAGCTCAGTATAGTGATCAATAACAATACGTCACATATTTTATCTGCGATGTGGCATGCGATGGCAGTTTCGGATTTTAGAGATGTGCTCCCAAACATTACAGTTCCAACGCAAATAGTATACGGAGAAAAGAGCACCCTGTATTCGAAAGAGACAGCGGATTATTTAGCATCGCAAATTCCAGATGCTAGAGTGGTACCTTTTGAAAACTGCACGCATCTATTAGTCGTAGAAAACCCTGCAAAAACAACTCAGGTCATTGAAGAAATCGCTGAATTATCCTACAACCGTTCATGAAAGTTCTTTAGCAGTCAATGGTTTTAGATAACCGATAAAAACATGGAACGTCAATTCTGAAATGGATTGACGTTTTTAGCTTACAGCAGAAATTGAAACCAATTTACTGTACATTCGTAGATATAGGGGAACATCTTAAACTCATGATCCAAAATTACAGGGGGAGTTCAAATGGAATATTCTACGAAAGCAAAAGAAT
Source organism: Psychrobacillus sp. NPDC093180 (assembly GCF_044754065.1). Lineage (NCBI taxonomy): Bacteria > Bacillati > Bacillota > Bacilli > Caryophanales > Bacillaceae > Psychrobacillus > Psychrobacillus sp. NPDC093180. Next base: position 193,971 of record NZ_JBIVOJ010000005.1, read on the forward strand.
GCCCAAAATGTGGAGGAATAAAACTCGGAAAAGGGAAGCAAATTGGACATGCAACTATGCATCCATGTAACAAATTGAGCTTTGGATCAGATATTATATACATTATTTGTACAGATTGTGGGTTTATCATGGAAAGCTATGTTAAAAAACCGAAGATATTTAAAGGAACATATTTGAATCTAGGGAAGTGAAGATGGAATTGCTTTTAATGTGGGGTGAGTATTAATGAAAATAGGAATATTTTTAGCTGTTATTTTTATTCTTCTATTTGGTTTTTTATTTTGGTTTGTTCACCATGAAAATAAAAAAGAAAATGAGAAAGACAATTTGCTAACATTGGTGATTATTGCTATCTTATTTTCAATGATTCTTACAGCTATTATTGCTTTTTTTCTATTTCTCATCATTGGTTCCGCTAATGTCATGAATACATTATTTTCGTTAAATTTAAATTCGAGTCAATTAATACTAATTGGCATTTCTTATCTTATTTATTGGATGACCGCGGATAATATAATAGAAAAATTCTTTGAATATCTTTGGGGGGAGAATATATATGCTATTTTATCCTTAGCTGTAGCAAGAATTGCGACATTCTACATAATTGGCATTATATTAAATTTAGATATTGCGATAAACATGACTATTTCAATTGGGATTTCCGTTATTTTATTGGGGATTGATCTGCTCTTTTTTCAAAAGAGGAGGTTAGAAGAATAAAGCTCGTTCACTATATTACTGTTTAGATAAAGAAAAAGCCCAGTTCACCCAAGCTTTTCCTTAATTTAATCGCTTGTGATTTTTCCCTCTTATAATAACTTCATATGGCAATTCTTCTACTGCTAACTCTTCTCTTTTTAGGTCAATGATGTCATGTACATATTTTTCTATCTGCTCGACTTTTTTATTGGAAATCCATGCCCACGTCGAGTCGATTAAGTCTGTTTTAATAATAATTTGCAATGGTTCTGGATGGAATGAGTAAGCAAATCCTTTATATTCGTCAAACTTTTTATCCGTTTCTTCTCTTATTGCATCGAAAATTGGTTGCCATTTTTCATCTCTTATTTCATTCTCACTTTTTCTTGTTACTTTCACATCAAAGTTCATGTTTGTCTTGGAAAAAATGGCACTGGAAATGAGCAGTTGAATTTCGTCCTTCGCTTCGTCATCATACGCTTTCGTTTCGTCTATTCTTATATCTACATAGGGATTCGATTTTCTTGGATCAACCATCATTGCATTGAATGAATATCCTTTTTCGGTTAATAATTCAGCTGATATTGTAGAAACCTCATTGATTAATTCATTTGTTTTTTTATCTTCCTCACTCATCATATTGGGCCTATCCGAAACTTCGAAGTGAATATTAATTGCTTCCAGCTTATTTTCTTTCGCAATGTTATGGACAAGCGTTTTTATTTCCTGTTCGTGTTGATCTACTAAAGTATGATCTGTAACCATTAGGGTGAGTAGATGTCCTTCATTCGAGAAGGTTGTACCTATTTCACCGAAATCTTTGTGCTCTAGTCTCTGATTTAATTCCATTAAAAATTCTTCCACTTTCTGGTGTTCCTTTTTCGTCTCCGCCATACTTTCAGCTAATGTCTTCTCATCGTTTTGTGATTGTACAAACAAAAAGGTAAGTATAACAATCCAAGCCAGTATTACTCCTAGTAATGTAAGGGATTTCTTTTGCATTTCTTCCACCTCCAATTGATCGTGCTTCCTCCAGCCAATTATACCTTTAAATTAGTCTAGCAACACTATTTTTGGGTATGATAATTAAGTATGTAAGCATAAACAGTAGAGTCGTTCAAAACTTTCAATTTGAACGACTTTTTGCGATGAATGAGTCCGATGAAGAAAGGAGGAGTTGCCTTTGACATGGGACATTCTTAATATTATTGGTACCATTGCATTTGCAATAAGTGGTGTGCTTATCGCTATAGAAGAGGATTATGATCTGTTCGGTATGTATGTGCTAGGATTTATGACTGCATTCGGTGGCGGTCTTATTCGTAATATATTGATTGGGATACCAATTGAGAACTTTTGGCTACAACCTCATTTGTTTGAAATAGCATTTTTGACTATTACGATTGCTTATATAATGCCAAATAAATGGATTATAAAATGGAAAAATGCTGTAGTATTTTTTGATGCAATCGGTTTAGCAGCGTTCGCCATTCAAGGGGCAAATTATGCTGTATCCATCGATGCACCGTTAATGGTAGTAATTATAGCGGCTTGCATGACAGGAACAGGTGGTGGAATGATAAGAGATGTGTTCGCAGGCAGGAAACCGATGATTTTTAGTTCTGGTATTTATGCTTTTTGGGCCGTACTAGTAGGTCTTGTCATTGGTTTTGGTTTTATACGTGGATCGTCTGCTACATTTTTGCTCTTAATAATGATTGTTATATTAAGGATACTATCCGTCTATTTTGACTGGAACCTTCCACATAAAGGATATAAAAAAAGAATGGACAACTGACGAAAAAGAGTTGCTTAGGCAGCTCTTTTTCTATTGTACAACTTATATTTCGAAATTTCCGAAACCTTATTTCCCACTATTCGTAGATACTGTAAAGGAGCTGGTGTGCTTGTCACTCATTGCAGATATTTTAATGGCTATTTATGTTGGAGTTATGATTATGTCATCTTTTTTATATGTTCGCCATCTAACAAAAACTAAGAAGCAAAGAAAACTATCAATCTTTGAACATGCTATGTATGTAATCATCCAGATTGCATATCTATTATTTGCAATCAGTTTACTAATTTCTGTATTTGTTGGTTGATAAATATTAATCTTGAGGTGATAAACATGTCGATAAAAGGTATTAATCATTTATTATTTTCCGTTTCCAATTTAGATAATTCCATTGATTTTTACAAAAATGTATTGGGAGCCAAATTGTTAGTGAAAGAGAGATCCACTGCCTATTTCGATTTAAATGGTATATGGCTTGCACTAAATGTAGAGAAAGATATACCTCGTAATGAAATAAGTCAATCATATACACATATACCTTTTTCCATTGATGAGGCTGAATTTGAAAAAATGCATAAAAAACTGGAAAAATGGAATGTAAATATTTTAGCGGGACGTCCAAGAGATGAAAGAGATAAGAACTCTATTTATTTCACTGATCCTGATGGTCATAAGTTTGAATTTCATACTGGAACATTGCTAGATAGATTACAATATTATAAATCAGAAAAAGATCATATGGAATTTTTTGATTAACAGTTTTCCTTTTAAAATAAATAATTTCATTTTAAATATTCTGAAATTATGTATAATTAAAGTTGAGTGAACGCTCAATCAAATTCCATTTATGTTTCCATAAAGGGGGAATAGCTTTTGAACAAATCAACTATTGTTTTCTTTGAAAGAAAATTTCCAAGTGCAAATATGGTTCTTGTTAAGGATGAGCTTCCGATCCTTATTGACACTGGTTTCGGTAGCGATGTGAAAGAGACAGAGCGATTAATAACAGAAGCGGGTGTTTCACCGGAAGAATTACACCTTATCGTGAACACGCACTATCATAGTGATCATGTTGGTGGAAATTTTTATTTGCAGCAAAATTATGGTGTTAAAATCGCTGCCCATAAATGGGAGGCTGAATTAATTAATGTTGGTGATTCGGAAGCCTGCAGTGCCGAATGGCTTGATCAGCCTGTAGAACCTTATCAAGTTGATAGAAAGCTCTCTAATAATGAAGAAATCCATACTGGAAGTAGAACATTACAAGTTTTACACACACCGGGACATACATTGGGACATATTTCTTTATATGAACCAGAAGAGAAGACTTTAATCTGCGGGGATCTCTTTCATAACAATGATATTGGATGGTTAAATATTTTTCGCGAGGGCGTTTCGTCTATCCAAAGATCTTTAGAGAGCTTAGAGCGGTTGTCGATGCTTCCAATAGAAAAAGCTTACTCAGGACATGGCCCCCAAATTGAGAATCCTATGGCCTCTATTGATGCGGCAAGGAGCAGATTCGAAAAGTGGCTCACAATGCCTGAGAAGATTTCATGGCATGCATGTAAGCGAATTTTTTCATTTACTTTAATAATGAAAGATGGATTAGCCAAAGAAGAGATCGATTACTATCTGTTGCAGTGCGGCTGGTTTCAAGATTTTGCCCGTTACTCTTTTCAGGTTCAGCCAGAAGAATTTACTAAAATCCTGCTCGATGAAATGATTCGTTCCGGTGCTGCAAGATGGCAAGACAATCAGTTAATCGCCACTGCTCCATATCATGCACCAGTAAAAGAATGGTTGGATCAGAACGTAAAACCGAAAGAATGGAAAGCTTTTTTAAAGTCATATTAAAGGGGAGATTTAAATGTCATTAAAAGTGGGAGATATTATAACGTTTGAACGGGATTTTACCGCAAGAGATGTTGAATTATTTACAGAAATCTCGGGAGATGAAGGGATTCATCATCTGACACCAGATGAACAGGGAAGACTGGTAGTTCAAGGGTTACTTACGGCTACTCTGCCAACAAAAGTGGGTGGAGATCATAATGTATTAGCCCGTTCCATGCATTTCGAGTTTTTAAGACCTGTGTTTACGGGAGATACAATCATTTGTGAAGTGTCAATTGACCAATTCGAAAAACAGGAAAATAAGAACAATAGAACAGCTATAATAGCCTCTTTTATATGTAAAAATCAGCATGAAAAAGAAGTGTTAAAGGGGAATTTTGCGGGAGTAATATTATAAATCCAGGAGAATTTCTTGTTAATGGATGCTTTACTTTAAAAAGGAGTAAAGCTTTTTTTATTGAACAAATTCTTTAGGTCAGGAGAATAAAATAATGGTATAATTTATAGAAAATTGGAAATTTGGAGAGAGGAGATGAATTCAAAGAACCCAGCAGGATTTGGTTGAACAGGGAGGTATCTTGTGATTTGGATAGAGTTATCAATATTTGTGTTGTTTGTATTTATATTAAATGAAATAGTTAAGTTTTTTTTGAGAAGATTATTGAAAATCGAGAAAGAAAATAAACCTATTTTTTTATACAACCACATAAACGCATTGCATAGAAAAATTGATTGGTTTATCAGAATTACTTCTTCTATTGCATTAATCGTTATCAATTGCTTAATCATACTTGAAGATTATTCCATAAACCTGTTATTGATTGCAACGTTTTTCTTCATATTATTAGACTATGCAGTAAGGGCATTGTTTGAATGTAAATATTCGCAGAATCCCAAACAATATATTATAACAATTTGTGAAGGGATTTTATTTTTAACTGCCATAATTATTATATTTGATTATTTACTTAGTAAATTATCATAATTGAAAACGTCATTTTTGTGTCATTTTCTATGGTTTATATGTCATCCAATAATTGTTGCTTTCGATTGCTTTACTTCACGAAGGGGTAAAGCATTTTTTCTTATTCAACTAACAAAGCTGTTTAGTGAATTAAAAGTACATTGACCTAAATAAAAAGTCCTTTTCTACAACTTAGGAAAGGACATGGAGGGTTAGCATGAGGCGTTTGAAAAACTTATCCATTTTACTGTTATTTGTATTGTTCATATGGGGCTGTACAGAGGTTATAGAACAGGATGAAGGAATAGAGGAAGAGGCTCATGAGATAATGAAGGATGACAATAGTTCTGCTGAAACTACATACCGTTTTTCATATAAAGGACAGGAGTTTAAAATTATTTCATTTTTCGATGAATCTTTGGAATACGCAAGAACAATTAGTGAGAATCCTGAACTTGATAAGAAAGCTATTTATACAGAGTATGTATTAGAACCGTTTAAAGAGCAATCCTCCATTAAAGATATTACATTAGGCGACCCACTTTCACCTTCTTGGGAAATAGAGCAGTTAGAAAAAAAGACGAGTGAGCTACTTGAAAATCAAGAACAAATTAATAAGTGGATTGAGGAAGCCATATCGAAAGCGGCAGAACTGCTACCAGGTAAAGATACGAATATCTATATCTTTCCCGTTAATCCTGAGGAATGGCATCTCATTAATACAGGAGGAGGAATGAGTGGGTTGACATTTTCTGAGAGTGATTTTTTACTGATGATTGACCCATCCGTTTCAGAAGAAACAGTAAAATATATTGTGGCTCACGAATATCATCACACCGTTAATATTTTGCATAATAGTGTACCGATTGAGTATAACATCTTGGATTTAACCATCCAAGAAGGCAAAGCAGATACCTTTGCAAGTATTGTATACCCTGAAATAAAAGTCATTTGGAAAGAACCATTCTCTAGTGATGAAGAAGCTAAGGTGTTAGAAGAATTAAGCGTATATGGGAAATCTATGGATTTTGTTATTTACGATAAATTGGTTTATGGCAATTCACGTAAAGATATCCCGAGTTTCTCGAATTATAAAATAGGCTATCAAATCACCGAAAGCTTCATTGAAAACAATCCCGATATTTCTATATTGGATTGGACAAAAAAGGGTGCCAAGGAAATCGTGGCGGGCAGTAAATATAGTGATTTTCTCCACTAGGTGTAAGTTAAAAGTTTCAACTATTAACTTTTTCATTATTTAACTGTTATGCAACAAGTGGGCAGATTTTTGAACCAACATCGTTATCTATGTTAACCTTAATAGAAATAGTGAAGGAAGTATTGCACTTAATGTGCCGATAAAAACTAATTTTTGATAGTAATAGAGGTGCTGCTTTATGGTAATAACGTTACAAGAATTGCAGATGTATAGGAATTTTGATGAGCTTGCTAGTGATGTACTGGATCTTGCAAAAGAAATTTTGCCTGACAAATTGATTTATTTAACTTCTTTTAGTGATAAACAACAAATTATTCTAAAGCTTTCAAATGAAGATACGAGTATTCTCTTAACGGAGGGAATGGTTATAAACCTTAACGAAACGGTTTGTAATCGAATTGATTTTAAAAATAAACAGCCATTAATATATGAGGATATTAAGAATGGAGCGTGTTCGTTCGATTTAAGAAATATTCTGGAAGAAGTCAATATTAAATCTTATCTGGGGATTCCTATTACACTGGTTAATGGGGAAAGATTTGGGACATTATGTGTAGCGCATCATGAAGAAAGCCATTTTGATAATAAGAGTATAAATTTACTTCAAAAAATAGCCAAGATGTTTGCTTATTATTTGGAACTAGAGCATTTTGCATATAAAGACTCTTTGACTGGACTATACAACAGACATTATCTTTCCAAGTATTTTGAGGAACATTCTAAAACTGGAGGTGTGCTATTCTTTCTTGATATGGATGGCTTTAAAGAGGTAAATGATATACATGGTCACGATACTGGTGATCTAGTGTTAAAGGAAATCGCTAGAAGACTTCAAAAGTTCGTTAATGACCTCCACGATGCCTTTGCGGTAAGACTAGGGGGAGATGAGTTTATCATCCATTTCGCTCAGCTATCTACTAGAGAGGAACTCTGTGAACGAGCGGAATATGTACTTAACTGTTTAAATACATGGGATAACCAATATCAACTCTCCACAAGTATTGGAATAGTATCTTATCCTGTCGATAGTAATATCAATTTAAAAACGCTTCTTAAAAATGCAGACACTGCCTTATATTGTGCAAAAACAGCAGGAAAGAACGCTTATAAATTTTATTGAGCGACTCTTCTAATTAGATTAGAGACTGGGAAAGGTGATCATTAACGATCACCTTTTCTTATAGTGCTTAAATAGACGATCATTAAAGATTGGGTTATTGTACAACAAACTAAATTAATATAGTAAGGTAAACCATACATAGATAGTTGAAAATATACTAATTGGAGGAACAAATGATGAGAGAAAATTTGATAGATATATTGAAAGTAATTAAATTAGGAGAGAAACTAAAATATGAACTACGGCACAGTTGGCTTTCTACTGGTAGGCAAGAAAGTGTAGCGGAACATACTTGGAGAGTATCATTAATGGCTATGCTGGTCGAACCTTATTTAGATAAAAAGGTTGATATTGCAAAGTTATTAAAAATGATCATAATCCATGATTTGGTTGAAGCTGAAGCAAGAGACATACCAGCATTCGAAACGATGAACAACATGGAGAAAAAGAAAGAAAGGAATGAGATGAGAGCAATAGAAAATATTAGAGATACTCTAAAAGGGAATTTAGGGGAAGATATATACAATCTTTGGATTGAATTTGAAAACAAACAATCGTTTGAAGCAAAAGTAGCAAATGCCTTAGATAAGCTGGAAGCACAAATTCAACATAATGAGGCGGATATCAGCACTTGGATAGATGTAGAATATCAAATGAGTTTTATGCTTGGTAAGCATACGGACTTTAATACAGTTTTGACACAGTTCAAGGACATTATTGAAGAAGAAGCAGAGATAAAAATAAAAAATGAAGGTATTGTTGAAGTGGAAATTTTAAAACCTAATTTAGTTAAACAATAGCCAAAGCCGATCATTAGAAACAGGTAATTTGTGCGAGAAACTGTTAGCAAGGCGTTTTAGTTAGAGATTAAGGTTTACTTTAGGCAGCTTTGAATCATGGGAGGTCTGCATTTCTCCCTTGTCCAAAAAATACATAAATTTTCCTGAAAAAGATCCAACAGATTCTCCAACCGTACGGATCAACCGGAAATTCTATCGGGAAGAACTCTACTAATATACGAGGGGGAATATTATGGATAAGCAAAAGCTATTGTTTGAACAACTAAAATTTTATAAAGATTATTGGGTTAAAGCATCATTAGATGGGTTAGAGTCAAACGCTAATTTAATTTGGTCTGATAATGAAGAAGGTTATGAAAGACTGCGACATTTGCTAAAGGATAAAGAAGACAAAGTAGCATATGAGAGTATTCTTAATGAATTAATAAGGGGAGTAATACACTCTTTACTAGTAATGATAGATGGTGTGGATGATTTAGCAGATAAATTTGGTATAGACTTAGTTATTGAGGGAACAATCGAGTCGTTAAAAGACAATGGTGCTCTACATGAAGAATTTATAGGCTATTTATTTGATGTAGAAGAAATGATATAGAGAAAGAATTTTTTATTCTATTTCCCATAATTGAGCAGCGATAGACATTATAATATTATTTTCATAGCACCAGGAAAAAATTAGGAGGAAAGTCTAATCGAGAAGAAGAGCATCATCGCATTTATCATTTATTTTATAGTCACAAGTCTCTGCCTGTACTATTTTTTTTACGATTCGAAAGCATACGAACGGATAAATTCCCTTTCCTATTTTGTACCAAATATACTAACGTTCTTTTTAGTAACGTGTGGATATATTCTGTTTATGGCTTTTGGTGATAAAAAAGATAAAGAGATACTCTTTAAAATGATTGTTTGTTTCATGATTGGAATTGGGAGTAGCACTCTGTTATATGAATTCGTCAAACCGAGTTATACCTATGCTGAAGCAAAAGCAATAGTAGAGCAAAAATACGACGCAGAGGTGATAGACAGTCATTTTACAACAATCACTCAAGTAGAATCTGGTAAAGAAGTCTACCGTATGAATGCAATTAAAGATTCAAAAGAAATCGAGATAGTTTTTAATCCGTATACAGAGGAGATAATATTTCTCCAATAAAATTACTTAGAATATTAGCGGAGAAGGTAATTCTTATTTAGCATGTGTTGAAATTTTCTGTATGAAATTATTTCTCTAGGATGAAGCTGCTGGGAGCAGTATAACTGGATGCACATTTAAATGTCAGTAAAGTTCTAGCTGAATTACGAATGGAATAATGCGGAGTTGAAGATAATTCGATAACAAGTGAATTATTAATAAAATAGAACGTATGTATGGTATAATAAAATAGTAATAGAATAGTGTGTTCATGGGCGGTCAGCATTTCCTTTATTCCGATTTGATATTCTTGTAAGCTCACAAGAATAGGGGAAGGAGATGGTGTATATGACAACTTTCGAAGCCTTGATGCTCGCGATAGCGTTCGCTGGTTTGATTGTTTCCATTCTTACATTTTCAAAAGAAAAAAAGTAAACCGCCCCTGAGCCATAGCAAGCATTTGGGTGGTTTACTCTTGTAATTGCTGATCGCCTTTGAAGCGATACTATTTTGTTACAAGACTGTTGGGTGTTGACGCACCTAACAGTCTTTTTTAATGTACTCTTGTTAGATTCATATTATACCATCCAGCTAATGTTTTCAACTTTATTGTCTAATATAGTTCTACTATCATTTATTCAAGTTACTCATTAGGATATTAAAATACATTAGTTAGTTCACATTCTAAATACTTTCTTAAGTCATTAAGTAAACCAGTGGTACACACTTTTTTTCAATAGCATCGAATCGTTTTAACTCGATCAAGATTTAGCCGATCATTTTTCTGCAAGCTCGCAAATTTCAAATACGTTTTGACTCGGTTGCTGGATATAGTATCCTTCTCATTTCAAACCTTACAACAACTGTAAGAGTAAATTTATATTAATTTATTGTAAGGTTACTATAGAGAGTTTACATGGGAGGGAATTATTAGATGAATATTGCAGATAAACTGCTTCAGGTCAAAGAAGTACATAAGACATTTGGGGAGGGACAAGGGGAAACTGTTGCACTCAAGGGAGTTTCCTTTGATGTTCTTCCAGGAGAGTTCCTTGGGATTATGGGGGCAAGTGGATCAGGCAAGACAACATTGCTGAATACGATTGCAACTATGCTAAAGCCGACAGCTGGGCAGATCTTATTGGAGGGTAAAAATATTTCTTCATTTAAAGGGGCACAACTAGCGAGTTATAGAGGAAGAAAGATAGGATACTTGTACCAGGAATTTGAACTGATCGATAATTTAACAGCTAGAGAGAATATCATTTTGCCTTTGTCTATTCATGGCGTAAATCCTAAAGAGCAGGAGGAGCAGCTTCAAAGTTTAATGAAACAATTTGATATTGAGAATATATTACATAAATTTCCCGCTCAGTTATCAGGAGGTCAGAAGCAGAGGGTAGCTGCAGCAAGAGCACTGATTTCAAATCCAAGCATTGTATTAGCAGATGAGCCGACGGGAGCTTTGGATACAAAAAACGCAAAAATCTTGATGGATAAATTATATGCAAATAATCAAGAGGAAGGGTCTACTATTTTAATGGTTACGCATGATGCCAATGCAGCAAGCTATTGCTCTAGAATTTTATTTATCCAGGATGGGATGATTTTTCATGAGCTTCGAAAGAAAGTGCCTGGAGAAACGCAAAATGCATTTTATGAGCGAATCCTAACAGTATTGGCGCAGTTGGGTGGAGGGAGCAGCAATGTTCTTTGATTTTATCAAGCGAAATAGCCGTAAAACTCGAAAGGAAAATGGGGTTTACTTTGTCTCGCTCGTCATCTCGATTATCGCTTTTTATGTCATCCTGTCACTTGGTGAGCAAGATGTAATTATCTATCTTAAAACTGTTGAAAGCGATGCGGTCGAGAGGCTACTGTTGTTGATGCCAGTCCTTTATGCGGTCTCTTTATTCTTCGTATTTTTCTTAGTTTATTTTGCAAATAGATACCAACTACAACAACGTAGTCATGAATTTGGTATGTATTTAATGATGGGAATGAGGCAAAGCAAGCTATTCGTCATGATTATGGGAGAAACATTGTGGAATGGCATGGTTGCTCTATGCATTGGCGTGCCCATATCGCTATTTTTAACAGAGCTGATTAGCTTAGCTACTTCAAGGTTGATTGGATTGGGGATTATTGGTCATGAGTTTCGTATTTCCTTTGTTGGACTAGGATTAACGATAGTTGGTTTTATTGTCGTACAAATCTTAGCTGTGTTTATACTTAGCTTTAGAATGAGCAGGAAGGAACCGATAGAATTACTAAATGACCAAAAGGAAAAATCGCAACGAGTACTTTCACCAATATGGAGTGTCGTTAGTTTCTTTACTGGAGCAGCATTACTCCTTGGAACTATTTTCTTATGTGTAGCTTATGGATTGGCTATATTATATATGCGCGGCCTTGACCTTAGAATATTTGCGTTAATATTGTTTATAGGAATCTGTGGAACTTTCATATTGTTTCGTGGATTAGGTAGTTTGATTGGAGCGTCGATAAAACGCAAAAGCAGTTCTTCAACTGGATTATTTGTATTTACAGCTAGACAACTTCAAGAAAATGTTTTACATCAATGGAGCTCTCTTGCCATTTCATCCTTATTAATATTAATGGCGATGGTTTGTTTTGCTTTTGGAACCTCTACTGCTTTAAATAATAGTGCTACATCGAGTAGAACTGTCGATTTTACGTTAAAAGGGACGGAAGAAGAAATTGTTACTATATTAACCTCTGCTAAATTGAAGCCTTACATAAACAGTTATTATGAGATGAAACTCGGGCAGTATTGGCCAATTGAATCAGAAACTTCTGACCATACAGCCGCGAGTGCTTTTTCTTGGTCTGGATTAGAAGCAAGAATCTCTAAAGAAAAAAATACACAAGAAAAAGAGGATTTATTAAGGAATATGTCTATGCACGATCGCCCTTATTTCATTTCTCTTTCTAGTTACAATAAAATGTTAACGACTATTAATAAATCTCCAATTATATTAGAAGATAATGAAGTTGCCATGTACTCTAATGAAAAATATACAAATTCTTATGATATATTAAGAAGGGTATTGCAGAAAAATCCAACAATTACTATAGGAGAAAAACATTATGAAATAGTACCGACTTTGTATACTAGCAATATCGTTGCAGATAGGGCGATTACTCTTTCTATTGCACTCATTGTGCCCGATGCTATTTATGATAGCTTAGTTGGCAACTCTCAAGATTCATGGTTTTGGAATATGACAATAAATCCTGAATTTGTGAAGGAAAAAGGCTTAATGCAAGGGATGTACGAAGTAGAACAGACAATAAATACATTCGATGTAGATTATGAAAGTTATCTATCTAGTATGGGAAGACAGCTGTTTTATACAGTGGCAGGTAGCTATACAACATTTTATCTAGGCATTATGTTTCTTATAATTGCGAATACGGTATTGGGCATTAACTTTCTTATGCAGCAACGAAGTACGAAACATAGATATCAAACACTAGCTATGCTAGGAGCAAGTGTTGAATCGCTCTGTTCCTCTGCAAGAAAACAAATTTGGTTATACTTTTGTTTAGTAATTTCGGTAGCATTAGTGAGCAGTGTTTTTGGTATTTGGTCTTTATTGACTGCTTTTCCTTCAATGACGTTGAATGTAGAAAATAGTATGGACATAGCAATTATTCTTATTGCTTTTATCGTTTTTGAACTTGGCTATTTATGGATGATTCAACGAAAGAGTGACGAAGAAATTAAGAAATTAAAAGAGATTGAGTAGGAGTGAAATGATGGCAAAGATCGTCATAGTGGAAGACGACGTTTTCTTACGGGAAGAGTTACAAAGTATTTTAGAAAAAGAGGGATACTCTGTAGAGAGTATCTCTTCTTTCGATACGCCTTTAGAAGATATTATTTCAGCTACTCCAGCGCTCATTTTATTAGATTTAAATTTGCCAAACCTATCTGGATTTCAAATTTGTCGATCCTTGAAGGCTAGAGGAATAGGGCCTATTTTAGTTTTAACCTCCCGTGATCAACTTCGAGATGAGCTACATGCATTAGAATTAGGAGCCGATGATTATTTAACGAAACCATGTCATCCGAGAAGGCTAATTGCTAGAATTCAAAAACTGCAACACTTATATGCAAATATGCAGGTTCTGTTAAATGCCGGCGATTTTCAGCTAGATGAAAAAACAAATATCTTGTATGCTGGCAACACCTCGATTTCATTGTCAGAAAATGAAGGAATGATCATGAAGCTCTTAGTGAAATGTGCACCTTTAGTAGTGAATAAGGAAGAGTTATTTAAGCAGTTATGGGGAAGTAGCGAATATGTCGATGAAAATATTTTGCAAGTGAATATGACCAGATTACGTAAGACGCTTGATAAGGTCGGCTTGTCTAATCGAATTAAAACGGTTAGAGGGGTTGGTTATCAATTAGTAGAAGGTGCTAACACATGAAGCTAGGGGATTGGCTAACAATACTCAAGCTTTCACGTGTTTGGATCTTACTTCTTTTTATAAATTGTGCTTTTTTTATATTCCTAGCATGGGTTGTATATCCTGAAGCATTCAAGCTTTTAGTTGGTATGATGATTGTTTTTTCCATCACGAGTGTGATGATAGGCATGCTGTTTAGTTGGCGGGGAAAGGCGAAGCAAGACAAAGTGTATGATAGATTTTTAAAAAATCCTTCACCGGAGCAAGAATTTGCATTGATACAATCATTTGGGGAAATACATAAGGATAAGGTCCATGATTTAGCGAAAAAATTACGAATGCTCAATGACCGGCTGGATGAGGTTAAATTACAGTCAAAAGATTATGAAGAATTTATTGAAAGCTGGGTTCATGAGATTAAAACACCAATTTCTTTAGTAAACTTTGTACTTCAAAATCGCAAAGACGAAATGTCGGAATTGGTATATCAAAGACTTGAGCATGCAAGAATTACTATCCATGATCATGTCGAACAGATACTATATTATGCAAGATTACAGGCTATTCATATTGATTATAAACTAGAGAGAGTCTCGCTCAATCAGTGCTTGGAAGATGTACTATTAGAAATTCAATCGTTACTGGATGAAAAAGAAGTTAAAGTTATTTCTCAAATCAAAGAAGTGCCAGTTATTTCCGATGAAAAGGCGCTCCAGTTTATTTTTACGCAAATAATAGTGAATGCAGTCAAATATTCTAATGAAAAAGTAGCTAGATTTATCTTGTTAGAAACTGGTTTTGACAGTGTAAAAAATAGATATTTTTTAAGGATAACTGACAATGGAATCGGAGTGCTAAGTTCTGATCTTCCTTTCATTTTCGATAAAGGGTTTACAGGAGATAACCCTAATAGAAAGCAGTCTACTGGGATTGGATTATATCTTGTTAAGAAATTATGTGATGAATTGCAGATTGAAATCGAAGTTGAGTCTAAGTATGGAAAGGAATTTGTCATTCAATTTCTATTTACGAAAATTGAGGAACGGTGCTTTTAATATTAGCAAAGCAGTTTAATTCATTAAAAAAATCGGGAAATGGGATAAAAACAATTCATGGAGAGGGGTGATTTCTATCAAGAAGATCACTTTAGCATTGGTATTTTTGATACTCCTATTACTGTTTGCATGCCAGGCGAAGGATAATGATCTAATATTTAGTGGGGAGGGAGAAAATTGGTCCTCCAAAGTAACCGTTAGTCAGACTAAAGGGGATGAAACCTATCGGATTCTTATTAACTATAAAGAATACAGCAAAGAGGATGTGCCTACTTTTAGTTACAATGTGGAAGCAAAGAATAGCGGAGTATTAAATTTTGGTGAGAATAACGCTTCTTTAAATGAAGAAGGCATATATCAAAGTAATCTTCCGATTTCTAATAGCCCATCTACAAGTGTAAAAGATGAGTTAGTAATAAGAGTAGAATGGAATGGAAAAAGAGAAGAGTTTACTTTAATAAACAAATAATTTATTGGTAACGAGTGCTTTACTTCAAAAAAAAGTGAAGCTTTTTTTACTTATTCAACTAACGAAGTAGTATAGCTGAATAAATAATAATCTCAAATAGAGAGGATTTTGATTTCTAAGTTGAATAAATTAAGAGGGTAAAATTCAAGGGTAGTAGTGATAAAAGAAATCTTATCCTTTTTTATCTAGATAATTTATAGCTCATGATCAAGATCCTATTTTAAATGAGAAAATATTAACCCTTGTAATTCGATGCACTATGTAATACGATGGTGTTATTAGAAAATTTCTAAATAGGAGGATTCATATGGATAAAGAAATAATGAAAGGCAGTATCGATATACTGATTCTTTCCTTATTGTCAAAAAAAGACATGTACGGTTATGGAATTGTTAAGAGTCTTAAAGAGAATAGTAACGAATTGTATAACATGAGTGAGGGAACACTCTATCCTGCTTTAAAGCGATTGGAGAAAAATGAGTGGATACAATCTTATTGGGAAGATGCTGAACTAGGGGGAAGAAGAAAATACTATCAAATTCTGGAGAGCGGTAGGGAGGAACTAAATAGAAAACTTGGTGAATGGAAGAAAGTAAATGATTTAATAAAAATCACTTCGGAGGGGTTAGCTTGGATAAAAAATTCGAATCCTATATTGAGCAAATTGTAAAAGACTTAGACTGTGATAAAGCAGAGAAAAAAGAGATTGCCGAAGAGATCAGTGACCACTTAAAACTATTAAAGAAAGAGTATTTAGAACAAGGTTTCGCAGAAGAAAAAGCTATAAATAAAGCCTTAGAAAGTTTTGGAGATGAAAAGCAATTAAGGAATGGTTACAAAGAATCTATATCTCCATATTACAAATTATTCAAGATTAGTAACTGGATTTTATTTTCTCTGTTCTCTTTTGTAGTACTTTGGAAGTTGATCTTCATAAGACTACTGGAACGAGTGATAAATTATAGTAATGGTTTCCCTCAAAGTAATTACTTTTATTCCAATGAAGCGCAAACAGGTTTCTTTGTTTTTAATCTAGAAATTTGGAAATTAAACGCAAATTTAATACCTTTTAAGAATACAATCAATTACATAGTGAACCATGACAGATTTAATTTAGATATTGTAATCAATAACACGTTAGGGAACATCCTTATTTTCATACCCTTAGGAATATTTCTTCCTATTCTATTTAAAAGGTACACTTCATTCTCCAAAGCAATTACTTTTTCGATTCTTGTTAGTTTCACAATAGAAGCACTACAATTTCTGTTGCAAATAGGGCAATTCGATATTGATGATTTAATTTTAAACAGCATAGGCAGCATAGTAGGATTCTTATTCATAAAATTAATTATAAAAGTCCAGAGAAAAGTTCAAAAACCAAGATTATTTAGAAGCAGAAGTTGATAAGATAACATAACAGTATATATGTTATAAATGTACATTCATAGAATTTAATTTCTAACCATTATATCAACGAAAAGGTGCTTGTGCAGCCGATCCTAAATTTTCAAAAAGGGATAAAGACTTTTTCCTTATTAAGCTATATTAATATACAAAAAAACGCTGAGATATCCTAGCGTTTTTTTAGTCTCATTTAAGACTCATTTTAATCTTATCGTCTCAGGTATAACTTTTAATAACCTTCCCTACACCAAGAACAATTGAAAGAATTAGTAATAGTGAAAGAACTAAAGCCAATATGCTTCCTTCCCCAAACAAAGCAACTAATCCAACATCAAATGTAGGAACACCTAATGCACTTAGCAGTGGTAAGGCAAAAGCAGTTGCAAAAACACCCATTACAAAAACTGATATCATTTTATTTTTCCTTTTGCTCATTAATTTCACCTCCTATACAAGCATTTTAGCGCAAAAGTCAAAATTAACTGATTAATTATAGAGTCATTATTATTGATTGAGGATATACTTATGAAAATATTCACTTAGTATAATAGGTGCTTTAATTTACAATACATCGGATTGATTAGTCGGTTCTTCTTAATACTTACAATACCATTAAGCTCATCGTATAACATTTACGAAATGGGCAAACTACCTTAAGTTAATAAATAAGGTGGTAATGAGAATTATGAATACCAAAAAAGTAATTTTTACGTTGGTTTTATTCTTTTTAGTATTAGCAACTTCAATTGGATGGATGGCAAGAAAGGATACAGAAGAATCCGAGAAAGTCATTGCTGAAGAAAAACGCGAACGAATTGTCTTACTAAGTGTCCCTTCAGACATAAGATATCAAATGATTTACTTAATGGCAGATAAAATCACTTGGATGGACTATGAGAACTTTGTTGTTCAAGTGAATGATAGTACACAAGAAACGTTGTATCACTTCCCTAATTGGTATCATGGAAAGTATCCGCCTGATCTATTCTATCATGATGTGAATGGCGACTCCTTTGGTGACATCATCATTGTTCTAAATAATGATAAAGCTGGTATGGAGAAGCCTCGGAAAGACATTCATATTTTGAACTTTATTAAAGAGCGAGGAGAATATGAAGAAGCCATAATCGAGTCCATTGAAAAGACTATAGCAACCATTGATTCGATCGTGACATTAGAGAAACACGACAATATCGTGACGATTCATGTAAACGGTGAGAAATACGTAAGCGATATCTCCGAATACAATTTCATGAATCCACGAGAACCGTTATACATCAGCTTTCAGCAGATAACCTACTCTGTTGAAAATGGTCAATTGTTTGGAAGAGTACCTGTTTATATAGCACAAGATAGTGTCTACGGAGGATTAATTGGTTTGCTCAAGCTTCCGTATGTGTGGGACGGAGATGAGTATATTGTCAAGCAAATAAAGTTTCTACCATATAAATCTGATGATGAACAATTTTTCTTCTCATTCAATTAATTTAGTGGAAATTAATTTTACCTATAAGAGTAACCAATTTGGCGTCTTAGCTTGCTTCTTCAATATATGCGTTATGAAATACCCAAGGATGTTACAGCTGTTTATTCAAATTCATTTTTACGATCTTTGAAAAAGTCGTAGAAAAATCTTACATTTTCCAGTTCAGTCCATTTATATGTTCTCAGAAGAGGAGCGTCCAGATTATAAATCTTAGCATTTAGTGTTCCCAACATAAATGGAGAATGGGTCGCTATAATAAACTGACAGTTTAAAAATCTTGCCAGTTCATTTATTTCTTCCGCCAATTTAATTTGGTTTGTAGGGGAAAGAGAAGTTTCAGGTTCATCGAGCAGATATAATCCATTTGGCACAAGGTATTCATCAAATATTTGGATGGATGTCTCTCCGTTAGAATACTTCTCATTGGCAAAGTTCATAATCTCGATTTGCTTGTACATCTGCGAAGAATGCTTCAAATTTTCCAATTGCTCCTTGGTATAACCCAATTTAGAGTGTTGGTACAGGTAACCTTCTTTCAGAACTGCCTCCTGCTGAATCTTCTTGATCTCATATAAAATATCTTCGCTTTTGATGTACAGGTTATTATGCGGTATTCGATCTGACTCCCCGTCATGCTTTTTTTCACCAAGGCTGTATGAACAATCCGACATGTAATCCGACGGGTAATTGTTATAGCGATTATTTGTAATTCCCTCAGCCCCAGTAATTTTCAGCTTGTTAGCTATTAAATTTAAGAGCGTGGACTTTCCGGAACCGTTGTTACCATACAAAACTGTAATATTGTTAAAGACAAATACTTCTCCAGATATTTTTCTAAACACATTGTATGGATAGGCATTTGGATTCTTGACTGTATGGGGGCTAAGTTTGAAGCTTTTTAGATATATCATATGGGTAGACCTACCTTTTGGAAAATGAAAAGCAAAAATCTCATTACTACCATCATTTTACCATGTTTCCAGAAATATAGAGTGAAGTTTGAATTTATGATGTTTGATTATTATTAAGTACAAAAAATCAAGTAGCTTCAAAAATAACACCATTCATAAAAAAGAGAATGGTGTTAGGGGGTGATATATTTTTTGCATCTATCGACAATACCTGCCATTATTATTGTTTGTATAAATTAAATGATTCGGTTTTCCCATCCCATTCCACAGTCACTTTAACAACTTTTACTTTAGAATATAAATTATTTCCCTCCTTGCTACCCCCTACTACTGTTTTACTTGATAGAGTACCTTTTTCTCCTATAGGTGAATCGGTTGGATGTACACCTGCTAATAGACTTTTGATTGTTGTTCTACCGGTACCTGCTTCATACGTACATGAAATCCATCCTACAGAATCAACATCTTCGCCTTTAAACTTTAAACTCCCTAGTTTTGTTATTGCCCCTTCAGAAATTTCAAGTGTATAATCACCGACCCAATTTTCACTTTCACCATGGTAAGTAAGCACTTTGGGCGACTTTATTTCTTGGGCAGAAACGGATAAGCCCAAAACTAATAAAAAGCATAAAACAACTGTTGTATATAGGTTTTTCATGGTCTCACCTCTTTTTTATGCTTATTCTGTTCAGAAAATTTTAACATACACCAGCCAAATTTTACGTTATTAAAAAGCAGGATAGGTAATGATATTTAGGGTAGGTTACTGTTTAAAAAGGAAGTAATCTACATGAAAAATCCATTCTTATTTTGTTTGTATACGTTTATCTTTTTGTTCAGTCTATCCATGTTTATAGGAAATCCTGTTTATTCACAATCTACACCTTCAAATAAAGTTGAATATTTATATCCTGCAAATAAGGAAAAAGTTTTTGTTGAAACTGTAGATGAATTTTACCAGGCATTAAGAGACATAAAGTATCCTGTTCATCAGGAGTTATATCAAAGGTATAAGCAGAAGCCAAAGCAACAGCAAAGACATTTGGATACTGTTCTTTTTAAAGAGATGCATAATGCCTCTGTAAATTTTAGGGGAAAGTTATTGTTTAATGAGGTAGAAGGGTTAAATTATATAACTTTTGATGGAAATATTCTTCGGCCCTATCCTGATATAGATACCAACTACCATCTAACTGTGAGCCCAGATAGGCAAGTATATTTCTTTTATTCCTTTAAAGACACAGAAAAAGAATTTAGAGGTAGATATGCAATTTATGATGTTGAAACAAAAGAAATGGTAGCAGGTGGAGGTACTTATATGCCAAAGTCTCCAAATCATTAGGAATACAAAAGTGTAGGAACTAAAAAAAGATTGGCTCTAAGAAGGCATATAACAAAGTATTTACCACAACCTAAATTGCACAATAAGTCAGAGGATGGTGGACGATTTGAGATTATTAAAAATAACTGCATGTATGTTAGTTATTTTCTTGCTTATTGTAAACTCGGTTGATCATGAAGGAATGGCTTCAGATGGTGAAATTACGCTAAAAGAAGCCATTCATCTTGGTTTAGAGAGAGCGAAAGAATGGAATGAGAATGCTTATTTAACGTTTCTAACCAGTGTGGATGAGGATATGGGAGGAACAAGGGGAGAAACAGGGAAACGATATAATTGGAATTTGATTTTTGAGGCTCCTGGTATAGAAAAGCAATTATTTGTTTTTATTTCCAAAGGAGAAATAAGTGGAACTCATAAGGGAAATGGACCTAGTCTTGGAGAAATAAAATTAGAGGATATAAAATTTGATAGTCCTGATTTAGTGAAAATTGCAAAGGAAATATATGGTTTACAAAAAAGTGTGGATTGGGCAACAGGATACCATTTTACGTTTGATGGGGAAAAAGATAAACATACTGTAAAAGTTTTAGGAAATGATAAGAATGGCCTTTTTACAGGAATAACTTTCGATGCCAAAAAAGGAGAAATAGTAGCTGCCAGCCACAAGGTACCAATAGGAGGAGGGGTGATTAAAAAACGTTTAGGATCCACCGAATCTGAAATATCCAAAAAAGGCAAGGCAATTATGGGGGTTATTGCAGAAAACAACTATGTAGTGTTATGGGGTGACAAAAAGCCTACCCAATTTAGTATAACAAAACAGCCCTTTATGGAATGGAGCCGTAACAATGGAGAAACATGGGAAAAGCTTCCGGTTAATAATTATGTAACACACGCATGGTTTGATAGGAATGACCAATTGTATGTAGCTACGGAAAACGAAATATGGGCAGGTGTTACATCTAAAAATAAAGGAAAGAAGATTCTTTCATTAGACCACCCGATTGAGAAAGTCGATTATTCAAGCAACAACCATCTAGCTGTGCTATCAAGTGAAAGGATTTATTATACGACCAACCACGGGGAAAGTTGGGAACAAGCTATAGTCCCTGAACCATTTTCTAAGTTTCAAATAACGGATAATGGGGTTTTATTAGTCCTCACAGGAAAAAGCAAGATTTTGCAAAAGACAAATGATGGCTGGAAAGAGATAGCAATACCCAATAGTAATGATGCACTTTTAGATATGAAAGTCATTAATAATCAGCTATTCATTACTTCAAAAAGTGGAATTTGGATTAGTGTTCTTAAAGAGGAAATTTGGAGAAAAGTTCAAATGGATGAAGTAATATTTCACTTTCATAAAAAAGGCGAGAAATTATTCGGTTATACTTACCGAGGTGAGGTTATTTATTCCATTCCCACAAAAGTTGGAAGTAAACCTGAAAAAGTATTAGATGCGGTTGAATTCGTTGTTTCGGATGTGGATAGCGTGGGAGATACGCTCTGGATTGCAACGATGCCCGATTATTCGTGGGAGGATATGACGATTCATTGAAGTGTATATTAGCAGAACAAGGCCGTCGATAGACAGCCTTTATTTTTATTCAACTAGTTGATGATTTATATGAGTTCTCGTAAGGAATGTATATCAAGCTTTTTCATTTATATTAGTTGAAATAGTAAAGTTGTGTAGATACTCAGAACTAAGACTATAAGAAGCAACTTTTTTCTTCCACTGCTTGACCACATCAATGTTATCATCGTGACTATAGATAAAGAAATTCGTTTCTTTTATTCGGTTTCTTACATTTATGACAAATGGAATAACATCTGTCTCCGGATTTAGAAAAAACTTTTCATTCCCCGGGAATATGTGATTTCTTTCTAAAAAATGAGCTTCATTAAAATATTCATTAAATCTAATCTTTTCTTCCTCATCTAAGTGCGTTCCGTTAAATGTTATCGTAATATCTTTTGAATCTAGTTTTGGATGAAGTGCAAACTTATCTAAAACCCATCCTACTAGTGCACTGGGAGGACAAGATACGAATATTAATATTGTTCCAAGTACTATAATAGTGATAATGGTCCAAATCATTTCATTTCAACTCCTAAATAAATAATATCTGGTCACCGAACTTACCGGTTGGCGCATGTATTTTTTATATTAATGACACTAATATAATAAAGCAATAAAATGTGGGATCTTTCACCAAATGTTCATTAAAGAAAAAAAATTTTAGGCATATTTGGCAATATAATAGGATTGAAAAGTCATTATTAGGACCAATTAGTAGATGATATTAAACTCTAGGTGCATATATTGACATATCGGAAATTAGTGATATGATGGTCGTATGGATATCATAGAAATTCTTAAAGCTTTGTCTAATGAAAAACGGTTGCAAATCTTGAAGTGGTTAAAAGAGCCCAATTTGTATTTTACGTCCCCTGAGGCTGAAGGGGCTACTTTAGAGAAAGAGGGTGTATGTGTATCTCAGCTGCATCAAAAGTTAAATGTTACACAATCAACGGCATCTCAATATCTTACAATGTTACATCGGGCAGGGCTACTCGAAGCGACACGTATAGGAAAATGGACATATTATAAGCGTAATGAAGAAGTTATAAAGAAAATAGGCGACTATATTTCAAAGGAACTTTAAAGCCTAGCAAGTGAATTGCACATCGCAATTCACTTTAATTACACTCTATATATCGAAGTATTTGAATATGTGAATGCGTGTTATTATATTTTTTTGCCCGAACAAATCGTTAATTCGTGATATGTTAATTTATAGAGGATGCTTCTATGTACTAGATATTCTAAGAATTCGAAAGGGAGATAGTGAACATGAATAAATTTGAAAAGCATAAGGGATATATAAGAACATTTCAAGAAAATAAACTTACTTTAGGCTTGGCTGTTCCACTGGAAGCATATCAGGGCAACGTTCCAGAAATGGATTTAGAGCAACAGATAAAACTAGCAAAACTTGCCGAAGATGCCGATTTTGCTTCTTTGATGGTCCGTGATATTCCATTAAATGATCCTTCATTCGGGGATGTAGGACAGATGTATGATCCATGGATATACCTTAGCCATATAGCGGCACATACAAAGAAAATTGCCTTAGGAACAGCTAGTGTCATCACATCGTTTCAACATCCGTTAAATCTTGCCCAATCAGCAGCCTCTTTGGATAAAATCTCGGGGGAAAGACTTCTATTTGGACTTGCAACGGGAGACCGGCCGATTGAATTCGACGCGTATAACGTTGAACGTGAAAAAAGAGCTGCATACTACCGGGAAGCTTTTTATGTGATGAAGGAAGTGTGGGCAAAGTCATTCCCAACGATTCAAACAAGTAGAGTAAGTCTAACTGGAGGAACAGATCTTCTACCAAAACCAGTATTAGGAGATATTCCTGTTTTTGTAACAGGTTTTTCTGGGCAATCAATGGAATGGATCGCGGAAAATAGTGATGGTTTATTTGGTTATCCACGTAACCCAGCTCAACAAGATAGACTCATTAAAGAGTACCGTTCATCAGCAGATGGATTTAAACCATTTGCCCAATCACTCCATATTGATTTATCTGAGGATCCAAATGAAGGGCCAAGACCTATTCACTTAGGTTTCAGAAGTGGCCATAAATTCTTAATTGAATTTCTAAAGGCATTACAAGAAGCTGGGGTGAACCATGTGTATCTAAATAACAAATATAGTCATCGCCCTGCGGAAGAAGTTATACAAGAATTAGCACAAGAAGTAGTCCCTCATTTTCCTGCAATAACGTAAATGATTAAATGTAGTTTATTAAAGAGATTAAAATCAACAAGTCTTCTATCAGGGAGAAGAGTGCCTTGGTGGAGGGACAATCGACAAATTATATCGTGATAACAAACAATTAATATATGTAGGCAAAGAACAAGGAGTATTAATATTAATAATAATAAATAGGAGTTGGAAAAGATGACAAATCTAGATAATACATTAACTTTTCGAAGAGGACTAACGTTGAAAAATAGAGTGGTAATGGCTCCAATGACAACGAAAATGAGTTTTTATGATGGTGTAGTTACACAAGATGAATTGAATTACTACTTGCTAAGAGCGGGCGAAGTAGGGGCAATTATCACTGCCGCTGCAAATGTCCAAGATGGCGGCAAAGGATGGGAAGGTGAGCTTAGCGTTGCATCTGATAAATTTATCCCTAGTCTTAGTCGATTAGCATCAACCATTAAACGAAATGGAACAAAAGCCATTTTACAACTTTTCCATGCAGGAAGAATGACTGATTCCAAAATATTACGTGGAGTACAACCAGTCTCTGCAAGTGCCGTTGCTGCAGAACGCCCGGAAGCAGTTACTCCAAGAGAGTTAACAGAAGATGAAATCTACATACTAATAGAAGATTTTAAAAAGGCTACAGAACGTGCTATTAAAGCGGGATTTGATGGGGTAGAAATTCACGGAGCAAACACCTACTTAATCCAACAATTCTTTTCCCCGCATTCAAACCGACGTGAAGATCAATGGGGCGGAAGCTTGGAGAAAAGATTTAATTTCACTAACCAATTAGTGGACGGGGTTATTTCTGTTGTTGATGATTCAAATGTTCAAGATTTTATTGTCGGTTACCGTTTTTCTCCAGAGGAATATGAAGAGCCTGGAATTAAAATGGCGGATACCCTATATTTAGTTGATAAATTGGCTGATAAAAAATTAGATTATCTACATATTTCGTTGGGTGATTACAATCGAGTATCTGTATCGGAAGAGTATAAAGAAAAAACAATCATGCAATATGTTCATGAAAAAATTAATGGTCGCCTAGCTCTAATAGGCGTGGGGGATGTACGTACGAAAGAAGATGCTGAAAATATATTAGCATATGCTGAATTAGTGGCGGTCGGGCGTTCGCTTATCATTGATCCTCACTGGACAAGCAAAGTGCTGGAAGGTAAAGAAGACACTATCAGAAGAGTGCTAGCCGATCAAGATAGAGAAGAACTTATGGTAGGAAATGGTATTGTGGAGTTCCTCGATTTTATGATGCCTGAACGTTTACGCTAAACCTCAAAGTATAATTGGATTTTGCTTAACGTATGTTTTACATGAAATTATGGTATCATGATCGCAAGCGATAGAAGGGGAGGATGTTATGAACAGTTTGCAAGGAAAAACAGCGATTGT
This sequence comes from Psychrobacillus sp. NPDC093180, assembly GCF_044754065.1. NCBI lineage: Bacteria > Bacillati > Bacillota > Bacilli > Caryophanales > Bacillaceae > Psychrobacillus > Psychrobacillus sp. NPDC093180. The sequence goes on from NZ_JBIVOJ010000005.1 coordinate 219,876, forward strand.
CACGGGTGCCAGCACAGGAATTGGGGCTACTATTGCTAAGGAATTGGCCAAAGAGGGAGCAAATGTAGTCCTGGCCGCCCGCCGGCTAGAAAAATTAGATGACGTAAAAAGTGAAATTTTAAAGATTACAAATAACAACGTGAAAGTAATTGCAATCCAAGCGGATATGTCCGTTCAAAGTGACGTTAATCAGCTTGCGGAAAAGGCACTAGCCGAATTAGGCAATGTAGATATTTTAGTCAATAATGCTGGGCAAATGCTAACATCAACTATCCGATCTGGGCAGGTAGAGGAGTGGGAGCAGATGATTGATGTGAATATAAAAGGGGTGCTTTACGGCATTCATGCTGTGTTGCCATCCATGCTAAGCCAGTCAAGTGGACATATTATCAATATTGCTTCGGTTTCTGGTCATGAGGTAACAAAAACAAGTACCGTCTATAGTGCTACAAAGTATGCTGTCCGAGCCATTTCCATGGGATTGGAAAAGGAACTTGCAAGAACAGGTGTAAGGATAACGAATATTTCACCCGGGATGGTAGATACAGACTTGAACAGAAATAGCGCTTGGAATGATCGTAAAATGCTGGAGGCAACGGATATCGCAAAGGCTGTTGTCTATGCTGTCACCCAGCCTGACTATGTCAACGTCAATGAAATTACAGTTCGTCCAGTTTCATCTGACTCAGCTAGGGTCCTCCGTTTCTATAAGTAGGGGATGATTACCTAGTCATATTTGATATAGCAGGGACTCCAAAAAGTCATTTTGACTGACTTTTTGGAGTCCCTTTTTAACCCTTTTAAAAATGGAAAAAATTGAAAAACGACTTGGCGTAAAACATGAAGGGACAATTTATACAATAAATAATATTGTCGAACCCTTGAAGGACGAAGATTACTTCTTCTAAGCTATTTTATAGTCTAAAGAGAGACTAACTCTTCACTACGAGCAATTATTTTGAAAGAATGAAACGCCGGAAAGTCTGATAAACTAACGAGGTGCTTTACTTCAAGAAGGAGTAAAGCATTTTTTCTTGTTGAGCTAAAGTAGCAGTTCAGTTTAAGAACGTTTGAAGATAAATTTATAATATATATGGAAAATTTAAAGTGCTTTTATATGAACTTTATGAAACTAATAATAGGGGCAGATTTTTTTAAAAAGAAGCAATCCAACTCTATTTAAATTGGACTGCTAGTTTAGCATGTTATTTGAGTTTTAATTTATACTTTTCAAACCGCTATTAACTTTAATTCACATTTCCTTCTGCCGGGATCGGATGCACTTTCAGCAACCGGGCAAAATGCAGTAAATTGTAAGTAGTTATTTTTGCGAGTTGCATCGTAAAATCGTTCTTTCTCCCATTTGCCTCAATAAAGGATGGACCAGGGCCAGCTTCCCCCACCCAGTAGGTATCCACGTTTGGAGGAATCGTAAACCCTATATGCGACAATGCATAAATTAGGTAGCTTGAGACGTTTTTCGCACCGTCTTCATTCCCCGTCACAACCACTCCGCCCACTTTGTTATAGTAAATGTACTGGTCTTTTTCGTTCGTAAGGCTGCTTCCACCATACAATCTTTCAACAACCAAAGTAGCCAGGCTACTCTGTTCGCCAAGCCAAATCGGCGAGCCAATCAAAAGAATATCCGCCTTCTTCACTTTTTCGAAAATTTCTGGCCATTGATCCTTATCATTCACTGCCTCATGGGTTATTCCAAAGCCGATATTATAATCAGCCATCCTAAGCACTTCGGTCTCCGCTCTGTTTTCATCAAAAATTTTTACAATCTCGTTAATAAGCGCACGGGTATTGGATGGTTGGGTGCTGTCTTTCAAACTGCAATTTAAAACTAGCGCTTTAATGCTCATTGCTACATCTCCTTAGTTCTTGGTAATAGTATTTCTTTACCCTGAGAACTTGTTATAAAACCAGAAATTCGGTTCATTCGTGGTATAAAAGGGTACTGCAACCGCATATGTAACGGTGTAACAACAAGCTATATAGGAATTAGAAGAAAATATGGAGTATGCCAATCACAAGCGAATGAAGGCAAAATTAATAAATCTGAGCCCAAGTATGTATATGTCTAGAAGCAACATCTATTACATTTTATCCTTTCGCTCATGTAAGTAATAGCCAAACAGATAATAAACGAATTGATTTTGATCCAATTACGATTAATTTAAATTGAATTGAAAAATTGCACTTAAACAATAGGGCCGAAAAGGATTTAAACAAAAAATAGCGAATAGAGAGATTATTGCTATTTTAGGAGATGATCAATATAAATATCGTAATAAAGGAATTACCAGAATATGAGGTAGCGTTTGTAAGACGAGTTGGAAGCTATTTTGAACCACAGGATCATTGGGAAAAATTGATGCACTGGACAAATGAAAATGGAATTTTTCCACCTCACCAATCATTTATAGGGATATCTTTAGATAATCCTGAATTTGTGGAAAGTGATAAATGTCGACATGATGCCTGTGTTACCATTCCTGCAGGATTTAAAAAAGAGAAACATAGTAATATCCAATTCAAAAAGTTAGATGGAGGGCAGTATGCTTTGTATCCATTTTATGATAAACCCGAATTATTGAATTTAGCTTATAAATATATGTTTGAACAGTGGTTGCCAAATAGTGAGTATGAGGCAGATTACGATAGATATAATCTTGAGTTTGGTTTGAATAACCCTTGGGAAGACCCAGACGGGAAAATGAAAGTTGATTTATTTGTGCCGATAAAAAAGCGAATATCTTAAACTATTGGACGAACCAGTATGAAATGCTGAAAACAGTAACGAAGAAGATTATACAAAAATCATAAGGGGGGAAAAGAAAGTGATAGATTATAATGGTCGTAGCTTTGTTTCCATTGAAAATACAGATAACGGTGAGGTTTCTTCTAAGACTATTTTTGATTACAAACAAGAGGGACATATCATCTCAGCAACATATGGTGGAAGGGAAATTGTAAAAGGGACATTGATCGGAGTAATAAAGGAAGACGGTTGCTTAGAATTTAGATATAACCACGTTAATAACAAAAATGAAATTAGAGGTGGAAAGTGTACTTCTACTCCTAAAGTTTTACCCGATGGGCGAATAAGGTTATATGAAAATTGGAAATGGCTTGATTCTGAAGCTACTGAGGGGAACTCAATTATGGAGGAAATTAGTGTATAAAACGATTGTACATTTTTGTTTATCTTTATTGTGTTAAAGATACTTACGTTAAAACTCATGGGTTGCTTAGGCAGCTCTTTTTTCATATGGAGCTAATACGGCAAGTAGTGGAAATATTAAGAGGGAATGTTACATTAAGAATAATAAGTTAAGCAGGGGGTGGAAAATGTTATTACTATGGCAGCTTTCATTATTTGTTTCCATTGCAACTTTATTTATTGGAGTTGCTAAAACGTCTTGGGTGTTCTTACTAATTAGTACGATTACATTTATACCGATAGCATATTATTTTTCAGGAGCAAACAATGCTTGGAAATACGTTGGTTTAACTCCGTTCTTTCTACTTTTTCTAACGATATTATTTTGGTTTATACATAAGAGAAAAACTAGGATAATTCGGAAGCAGTTGCATTAATGGAAAGTTAAGTGCACCAGGCTTTGTCACATAGCCGTTGGAGTCAAATTAACGAGGCAAGTTGACCTCCACTGGAACAAAAAGATTATTGAATCTAATATGAGGTAGATCTCATTATTAAAAATAAGATTAAATGAGGTGCTCTTTTATGGAAACAAAGGAAACTGAATTTCATGAAAAATGGAAAAGAATCAGAATGGACGGTTATTCAACGTTCTATAAAGGTAATATTCTTAAATACTATATGATAGTTTTATTAATATTGTTTGTATTTATAGATCATACAATTTTTTTAGAACCGTCCTTTGCTATTCAAATTTTCGTGTTGTCCCTTTATTTCGTGACCACTTTTTTCATTGCATCATTTGCTATCAGTTATTCATGGAGAAGGAATGAAAGAAAATATAATCAACTGAGGTGAAAAGGGTGAGAAAGATAATATTTCCAATTATTTATGTATGTGAATGGGTTTTATATCTTTTTGCTCTGCTATTTGTCTTTATCTATAATATAATTAGCCTCTTTAACTTAATCTATATAGATATGCCTTGGGAAGAGCCGTTTTCTTTAACTTCCTCCTTCGAGAAGTCATTATTAATAGTGTTAGGGATGGCTTTGATTATTTTCTTGTATATACGATATTTAACTGGTAATAGATTATATAAAATTGTAAAAGAAGTTGTTTGGGGAGTTCTCCTCGGGTTAAACACATTTAGTTGTCTGCTTTGGTTGATTGTTAGTGATATTCCTAATTTGACTAAAGGGGATCAGGTTTTATTTATGCTAGTTCCTTTATTTAGCCTCATTCTTACCATTCAAATAATCGTAAAATTACGAAAAGAACTAAAATGAGCATGATTTCTAACTTAACTAACAGGCACTATAGATCAAATCTTGGAGGATAATATGAAAAGACAGATGTTTATTATAATTGTTTTCATCTTAATACTAGCAGGATGTAAGGATCCATCAAGCTCAGTATCGGAAAATAGTGATGTAAATAATATAACCCAAATAGAAAAGCTGGAAATGACAAATGAGCAAAAGAAAAAGCAGATATCTGATATGGAAAAGAAGAATGAGGAAGAAAAAGAAGCATTAAGGACAACGATGAATTTAGCATTCCAACTTCTCACTGCAATAAATAATAAAGATTATGAGTACATTACATCCATTTCTTCCTCCAATATTCGAGTGAATGTAGAAGAAAGCACTATCTATTCTACTGACTATAGCTACAAAATGAATGATATGCCTTATCTATTAGAAAACCTAGAGTATCGTCATTATCAAATGGAAAACGATAAGCTGACAATTGGCTTTGCAAATTATTTTTCTGAGGGACATAGTACTATCAACATTGGATTTATCAAACAGGATGGACAATGGCTATTTGATTATGTAGTGACTGATGCTTAGAGCTGTGCAATTCTGAAGAGATAATCTGTGATGAAAAAGGAACATCTCGAAGTAGAATAAAGTGCTGTTAGTATTTTACAAGCTAAAATTTTTATAAGTAGGTGCTTTAATGTTATCAACTCCTTTAGGGGCTATAAAATTATTTGTTAATGATGAAGAAGTGGGATTTACTGCGATAAAAATAGATTTAGATTTGCATTGTCGAGATGTAAATGGTAGGTATTTAATTCCATATGAATACAAAAATGAAATGAAGAGTCAAGAGATCAAGTGTTGCATACCTTCAATAGATGTAAAAGGTGAAGTTGAAAGCGGAGAAAGACTTGAGGCAATATCTTTTTACAAAAATGATATAAAACTCACAATTGGAGTAGAGGGAGAATTTACAGGCAACAATAGATATATTGATTATGGTGGGGATTATTTAAGTAATGGAATTCAATATGACACATATCACACTACTTTGGATAGAACGTTTATATTTGGTGTTTGTTGGATTCAACCATTGACAGAAGAAAATGATGTTCAAACTTGGTTTGGTGCTGACCCAACTTTAATACAGAATTTATAGTTTGTGAGTAGTATACTTTGGCTGGAGGGCAGAGCATGAACAAAAGAATAAAAATGAAAATAGCAAAGAGGTATAGAGGAGAATTGGTGTGGGCTATTTATTATGGTCAACTGGAAAAAGTAAAAGGATTAATCCGCTCAGGAATAGATGTGAATGAATCCGATGAAGATGAACGGACAGCGATTCATTGGGCGACACAGGAAGGGCAGCTGGAAATTATTCAATTGCTTCTCTCAGTCGGTGTCGATATTGATGTAAAAGACGAAAATGGTTTTTCACCTCTATATCAAGCGTCTGCAGATGGGAATATACAAGTTGTAAATTATCTATTAAAGAACGGCGCTGATATTGAAACAAAATCGAATGATGATACTACTGCTTTAATAATTGCCAGTTGTTATGGCCATTTAGAAACGGTGAAGTTGCTCATAGAAAGAAGTGCGGATATTATGGCAAAAACCGACGATGGACATACTGCACTTTCTTTAGCAAAGGAATATGGAAATGAGGAAGTTGCTATATTTCTAAAAGAGCAAGAGAATTTATTTTCCAAGTAAGAACATTATTTACTTCTGCCTTCGGTGATTTGGCTAGATATTAATCAGGTTTTAGTTATACAGTGCCTAGTACGTATCTAATTTCCCTTTGCAAAAGCCGAATAATATTTGATTTAACCAAACCAGATAAAAAGAAAAGCCGAACTACGACGAAACAATAAATTAAAGTTTCGTGGGTTAGTCCGGTTTTTTTATTGTCTGAAATTATTTTTCCTATATGCCTGTTTTTATGCCAAACCCAATCAAAATTAATCCAGTTGATTTTTGGAATGCCTTCTGGAATTTGGAGTTGTTCAACCATTTTTTTGCATAATCAATCACATAAACAAGGGTTAGAAACCAACAAACAGCGAGTAAAGTAAGGATGAAGGCTAACATGATCAATTGCTGATTTACATTTTCGTTCAAATCGATAAATTGAGGCATGATCGTTATATAAACCAAAACTGTCTTTGGATTGAGAACATTACTAAGTAATGCTTGCATAAAGGAACTTTTATTGTACTGGTTTGAATATTTCGTAGGTGTGTTTGCTTGTGATTGAATCTCTTTTAAAGAAAACATGCTTTTAGTAAAAAAACTTCTTATCCCTAAATAAATTAAGTAGGCGGCTCCCAAATATTTAATGATACTGAAAAGAACAACAGACTTTGCGATGACAACAGATAAACCGAGAATGGCGATAAGCGTCCAAAAAGAAAGTCCCGCTGCCATACCGAGTACCGTAAAGCGTCCGGCTTTTGGACCATAAGCGAGCGTATTTTTCACTAGCAACATCGTATCTACTCCAGGTATGATAACCATCATTGCAGCAATTGAAATATATATTAGTAAGCTATCCATGTTGTTTCCCCCTTCTCTTTCTGTTAGTGACTACCGCAGTAACTACTTATGATTATATCAGAATATTTTGGATAAAATCAATAGATTTTGTTAAACTATTAGTTACAAAGGTAGCGACTAAATTTGTCTTGGAGGATATATGCAGGAAAACATTTTAGATACATTAAAAAATTTGAATTTTACCGAATATGAAGCAAAAGCATATCTTACCTTATTACAAGAATCACCATTAACTGGCTATGCAGTTGCAAAACATTCAGGTGTGCCCCGATCGAAGATTTATGAAGTTCTGGAAAGTCTCGCCATGCGAGGAGATATTCTGATCAGTCCCGGGAACACACCACTCTACTCTCCTATTCCTGCAAAGGAACTAATTAAAAATCGCCGAATGAAAGCAGAAGAGCATTTTGAACTGGCAGAAAAATCATTAGCAGAGTATAAACAATCAGCAAATGATCGTGAAAACATCTGGAACATTACGGGACGCAATGAAATACTTGATAAGGTAAAAGCTTGTATAACATCTGCCAAAAAAAGAATTCTCTTAGAAGTCTGGAAAGAGGAATTTGAAGAAATGGAGACTGAACTGAGACAGGCAACAAAAAGAGGAGTAAACGTAACGATTATTGCGTATGGGGAAATCGCCTCTGATTTTGCTAATGTTTACCACCATTATATGGGTCAAGAAATTACAGAAGAGTATGGAGGACGATGGATTGTCATCAGTGGAGATGATTCGGAAGTTGTAGCGGGTATTGTCTCGCTGGGTAAAGATAGCCGTGCAGCATGGACCATGCATGTAGGTTTAGTCATGCCAATTACAGAAGTGATGATTCATGATTTATATCTTATGGAAATTATGGAACAACATAAAGAACTTTTGGAGGAGAGCTTTGGGAAGAACCTCGTCAATTTACGTCGCAAATTTTCCATCCATCCAGATTTTAAAAAGCATTATGTGGAATAGATTTGTTCTGTACTTGGCTATTTATTAAACAAAATACGAACAGCATTCTTCCTTATACGAAAAATGCTGTTCTTTTTCAGCTAACTGGTGCTTAAGTGTTTTTATAACGTAGCAATTTGATTGAAGTAGGAGAGTACTAGCTTTAGTAGGAGGAAAGAATTGTGAAGATAAACACGTATGCACTAGTATCATTTATATTTGTATGGGCAATACCAACTTTTTTGGTTATTAGAGAGTATGTAAAAATGGATAAGGAGGATAAAAAATCAGCCATCAATGATTTTAAGTCAAGACGTTTTATTTTCACAGGTGGGTTTCTTTTGCTGGGTGCTTTCTTAGCACATTTAGGCTCTTTATTCACCTTAAACATAGTGGGGGTTATTGGTGGCATATTCGTCGTTTTAGGTGGAATCGTCTCTACAGTTAACTTGTGGAATAAAAGTAGAAACAAAAGTATTTTGATGATTATTCTTATAGCTGTTTTTTCGTGGTCTTTATTGATTTAGTGTCATTTCTATTTCCAATTATTGCACATATTGGATTGAAAAAAACATGGTACACTTAAATTAAAAACCGAAAGATTGTGAGAATTAAATCATGAAAAAAAGTAGAATAATTCAAAAGAAATTCGTAACCATTTGTGGTGCAATGCTAATAGCAATAATTTTAGTAATTGTTTACGTTCCACAAGCATATCTTGCTGCATTGCTTCCAGTACAGAAATTAGTCAATAAAACTGAAGATAATTCAGTACAAAATAAAATAGTCGAGAATAAAGTACATAAATCAGAAAAAAATCAAGCGAATGAAGTGGAATCTGCTGAAAATGATATCCATGAAGTTAGTCAAGAAGAGCCAACATCTACAGAAGAATTAATAAAAGAAACCGCAGTCAAAACAACTGTTCTACCAAAAAAAGAAGAAAAACCAACTGTTCCACTGAAAGATGATGCTAATCACCAGTATAATGAAATGTTAATTAAACATGACATAGAAGGTTACAAAAGAAATGGTCGCGATATGTCCAATGATCCAGAGTATCGAGCTCAATTAAGAGAAATATACTCTGAAGAGGATTTAAAAAGAATGTTCGCTCCGAGACGTGTTGTAACTTTGCCGAATGTAGAAGGTAAGACTGTAGCGGATGCTGTAAAAATAATGCATGCAGCAGGAATTACTCCTCGAGTGGCATACGAAGACGGTGGTGCTGGAAAAAAAGAAGGCACGGTGATTCGACAGGAGCTGCCTGGAGATGGACGAAAATGGAATACAGATGCGTCCATTTTTATATACGTTCAACGTAGCAACAAGCCTGTGAATACAGCGCCGGTAAAAAATGTAACGGAACCGACCACAAAACCGACAGTTAGCACACCTAAACCACAGCCATCACAAACAAAGCCATCAGTTGAAACACCTAAAACAACAGAACCACAACCAAAACCGTCTGATGATGCTGCTAAATCTGTAGAACCTACAACAAAGCCAGCAGAATCAAATGAACTACCAAAAGAAACATCGAATCCTGAAGTGCCAAACAATGATACTACTCAACCTTCTGATGAATCTTTGTAGGAAAAACCTGATGATACGATTTTCACCAATAATTCCTATTTATCAAGCTGCCATACTCAATTAGAAAGTTGAATGTAAAGCACGATCCAGATTATTGGGTCGTGCTTTTTAGCGTTAAAAAAACAATCCTATAGATTAATAAAAGCAACCAGAAGGTGAAGCTATGTCTAGAAAACCGAAAAAACGGGTAAAGCATACATAGTTGGAGTAAACAGGAGGTAATTATTAATGACTAATCATATTGTGGGTGTATACGAAAATGAACAACAAGCGGTTGATGTGGTGGAGGAATTAAAAGAAAAAGGCTATACAACAGAGGAAATTTCCGTTATTGCTAAAAATACAGAAGAACTATCAGAGATCACACAGGAAGTAAAACCTTCCACTAGGGACGGAGCCATTGCAGGAGCTGTAACTGGTGGAGCCATTGGTATAGCGGGTGTGTTAGCAGGGTTATCCACTATATTGATTCCTGGATTTGGCGCTGTGTTGGCTGCAGGCCCTATCCTTACAACAATTGGAGGAGCAGTAATAGGGGCCAACGCTGGTGCTGGCGGACTAAAGCATGCTCTAATGGAAATTGGAGTTCCCGATGATGAAGCCGAACGCTATTCTAATGATGCGGAAGAGGGAAAAATCCTAGTATTTCTTCATCCCAAAGATTGAGAGAGGATTAGATAGTTGCAGGTTGATACTAAGCTATTAATAAAATCTTAGGCCATCTTTTCGATGGTCTATCTTTATGTCCAAAACATTGAGTGGATTTTGGGTAGGATTTTAATGATGAAAAATAGTATAATTAAAATAGTCTAAAAATTATTTAATATAATTTTTAGGGCAAAGGTTTAGAGGAGGCGTTCATTATGACAAATATTAGAAAATATATTATTAATGACTTCAAGGGGATAACGACTAATTAGTGAAGTTGTTTAACGTTCCCCGCATTCTGAAAGGGGAAAAATATGAGAATTGAAAATGTGAAAATGGCAGAATTAAATGCAGAAAACTGGTACGATTGTTGTGAATTAGAGGTATCACCAGAACAGAAAGCATACATGGAGCCCAATGCTATATCAATAGCTCAATCCAAATTTGAGCCGACTTTAAAGCCATATGCTATTTATGCAGAAGAGAAGATAGTTGGTTTTCTCATGTACAATTCTGTTCAAGAAGAACTGGATGGTTATTGGATTTATCGAATAATGGTAGATAAGAAATTTCAAGGTAAGGGTATAGGTAAAGCTGCAACTGAGTTAATGATATTAGAAATGGCTAAATTACCTGATGCGAAAAAAATTATCGTAGGTTATCATCCAGAAAATTTGGGAGCACATAATTTATACTCAAGTTTAGGATTTATTGATCATGGCGATAGATTCGGTAAGGAAATGGCAGTTATCTTACATGTAAACGACTGAGAGTTAAATAAGATGATTTAATAAGAATGGGCCACTTTTTGGTCCTTTCTTTTTATGTCTTATGGATGGAGGAGGGATGTTCAAATGAAGATAATTCTTCAAGCATTTATTGGTTCGATCATCATTCATATAATTTATACAGCTTATACGATTATGGGCGGTTATATAAAAACAAAATATTATAATCCAGATATACCAAAAGGATGGGAAACAGTGGACGTGCTTCAAAATGAAGTAGCGTTCGGCATGATCATTTCCCCATATTTCTTTTTATATTCTATTTTGAGTGTAACTGTTATTTGTGCCATTATCCTATTTGCTTATGAAAAATTATTTAAGAAGAAGGTAAGTTACGTCAAGAAGGGTTAATGCATAAAAGCAAAAACTTATAAAGGGAGGGTCAATACATTGTTAATAACAAGCCAAACGGAGATTCAAGCATCTAAGGAGGTAGTATTCTCTTACTTAGAAGATAATGAGAAACAAAAAGAATGGATGACAGGATTAGAAGGAACGGAATATTTAACGGAGTTTGATAGTAATAATCCGGTTGGTATAAAGTTCAAACAAAGGTTAAGAGAAGGAAACCGTATTCAAGAATATGAAGGACAAGTTACGGAATTCAATAAAAATAATAGATTAATTATTCAAATGAATCATCCTTCTTTCTTGATCAATCTTTCTTATAAACTTCAAGAAATTAGTCCGAGTTCTAGCATTCTTTACATTACAGAAGAACTAACAGCTAAGACTGTTTCAGGAAAGATAATAAGTATCATTTTTCGTGCATTTATGAAAAAAGGCTTAGAGAAACAAATGAAGGAATTGAAACAGTGCGCTGAAAAAAATAATAATGCTTTGGCACACTCAAACTAACATCGCAGTTTAGTTGAACAAAAAGGACTTTAGATAAGAAAATCGAAGTATATAAAGGGAGTTATTAAATGGGAGGGAAAAGAAATGGAAGTAAAGACACTTTTGTTACAACAATGGGCAAGCTGCTTGGATGAAGAAGACTGGTTTCCACCACTTGATAAAGTGCTAGAGAACATTAATTATGAACAGGCACTTTGGAAACCGGCTGAAGGGGCGATGAATTCCATTTGGGAATTAGTTTGTCATTTACTTTTCTATGAAAAGAGACTTCTATTGCGATTTCTTGGTGAAACAGCGAATGAACCACAAGCAGAAGATAATAAATCTACATTTCGATTACCCACTGAGACATCTGAAAATTGGGAGAAAACAAAACAAGAATACTTCTATGTTCATCGTGAACTCGAAAAAATACTAGCAAAAGCAGAACAGGAAGATTTGTATAGACAGATCCCTGGAGAAAGATCATTAGTGCTGGAGATGAAGAGTTTAGCAATGCACGATGCATATCATATTGGGCAAATTGTATTCCTAAGTAAAATGCAAAGAGCTTGAGCAGGGAAACGTAGCTATTAAAAAGCTTGAAAACGGGGACTTTCGATTCGGACGTCCCCATATTTTATGTCTGAAAACAACTATACTTTTTAACAAAGCCTTTGATATATGTCTATTCATAAAAGGAGATAAAAAAAGTGGAATATAAAGTAAAAACCTATGAAGATGCCATAAAGGTAATCGAAGAAATCGGAATACTCCCCCTTGCCCCTTTAATACCAGATTTCCCTTCGTTAAATACCATTACTCAGCCAGAGTACTGGCATTCTGATACAGAGTGCGATCCTTGGATTTGGAGAACAAAATTCTCAACTGATGGGGTTGCAGGATACGGCAAATTCATAAAGAAAAAATCGATATTAGTTTCAATCCGGCTTCTTCCATATGTGAAAAAGGTCATAGGGTATGATGAGTCTGTTGAGGAGCGCTATTTTAAAGGGAATGTATCAAAAGAAGCGTTTGAAATTTACAAAATCATTACTCAGTTGGAAGGGATAGATACAAGGGCTTTAAGAATAAAAGCAGGTCTAAAGGAACGCGATAAAAAGAAGCTATTTGAAAACGCGTTATTAGAATTGCAAGGATCAATGGATATTGTCATTTCGGGCATACAGGAGAAAAGAAATGAAGTCGGGGAAAAGAATGGCTGGAGCAGTACAGCTTTTGAAACATATAATTCTTGGGCTAATAGAAATAAAATAGAAACAATAAATATAGACAAAGCCGAATCAAGAAAATATCTGCTATCCTTTTTTTCTAATGTATGTAGTAATGAATCACTAAAGAAGCTCGAAAAAATATTTGCATCTTAAAGAGAAGAGATGTTGGGAATTAATTTAGAACTGACAAAGAAGATTATGATAAAAGATACGCTCTCAATATATATTTCTTCAAACAGTACTATCTTCTGAAACAGTTCCAGTTACTATCACGAAAGGGCAATACAAGTGCTCGTTTTTTATTGAATTAAATAGTTGGTTAAATTTTTACACTTAAACTAACATATCAGGTTAGTTCAAGAAGTATCTTGGGTTTGAAGGTAAGTTAAAGTAAGGGAGTGATTATATTATGGGGTTACAAAACTGTGAGATATGTAAATCGCAATTTAAGTGGAGTAAAATATATAAATCTCTTTGTGCAGCATACAGACCTATTCAATGCAGTCAATGTGAGTTGAATCATAGGATAACTTTTTCTTCCAGGATTCTATTAGCTTTATTAACAGTTCTACCAATAATGATATTTGGATCTTACTTTTTAAATAAATGGTCTTTATCTATTTCTTATATCGCATTAATAATGATTATATATGGTATGTTTTTATCGGTGTTTTTTCCATATTTAGTGAAATATAGTTCTGATAACTGAAGATGTTTCTACTGCTTCGATAGCTTGGATGCTTAAAAATCGATTTCTATGGTTGCTTTACTTCAAGAAGGAGTAAAGCCTTTTTTTCTATTTGAACTAAAGGGCAGGTTAGTGAAAGAGGAATAAAAAAACTAATAGAATATAAACATTGAGTCTTAGGAATCTCATCAATTAATAAATATTAAATATTAGGAGAGTGAGTGACATTAATATAAATCAAAATGTAAAAACTTCGGGTGCTTACGTTTTATATAGGGGGCTGTTTATTTTTCAAGTTGGACCTACAGAAGAGGCAGATAAACTTGGAGTAGTTAGACTAGGTGGACATAAAGAATTCGAAGAAACTGCATTAGAGACAGCTTGGCGTGAAGTTTTTGAAGAGGCTTCAATGAAAATAACTCCAATAAATTCCCCAATAACTTATTATATAAGTGAGTGGGAAAATAAGCCTTCCATAATACAGATGAGCGAGGAAATAGCTCCAATTTTAGTTAAAGGAAATGCGCAGGAATCTTTATCAATAATGTATCTTTCCTACTCTGAAAATGAACCATATCCCTCCTCAGAAACTAATGGACTTCTACTACTAACTCCAGAAGATGTTCATTTTATCTGTAATAATAAAATTACTTTAAATGATTTTATTAAACAAAATGGAAAAGTGATATTAAAAGAAAATATAAATAGAGATTTATTTTTAACACCTTTTCCTCAACTATTATTTCTTTCAAAATTGTTAAAAGAACATTCGGATATATTCATCATAAAAAAAATTAATTAAATGAGAATGTTCGTGAAACTATACACTTAAAATAACTGGTTCTTTACTTCAAGAAGGAAAATTGCGAAGTTGAAAGTAAGAAATTAATGACAATCGAACGTTATATAAAAATGAAAACTGAATGTAAAGGCTTAATTGAAATTCAAAAGAAAACCACCTAACCTAAGGAACAGTGTATACATTGAAATTAGGCTATCAATGCTAGGTGCAAAAAATATCACTTGATAAGTTTATAGAAAACATTAGAAGTGTTTAGCACACAGCATGTAGATTATCTGCATCGACTGGAGTTCAAGATTTCTTCTTACGGTATGTCTTAATAAAAACAAAATAAATAAAGGCAATGTATGGAAGACTAATAACGGCGATTATTAGAGCTGTATGCATGAGCTTCACCTCTTCTGAAGGAACAACAGAACGTAGATTGGCAAAATCAACAGAGCTTCCTAAGAACTGCTTTCGGTTCTGTGTATAGGCATTATAAACATTTGAATTGATATTCATACACGATTTTTCGACTATTAAGAGACACTTTTGCATAAAATTTCTGTCAAAAAAACCCCTTACAGAGGTTTATAGCGAAAATTCTATCTTAATTATTAATTGGATTGCTTCTGCAGCATATAATAACGACAATAGAGGTTATTCATTTTTGTGTACTAGGGGGGTAAAGATGCTTGTTCAAAATTATATGCAGCAGCTAGGCTTGTCAGCAGAAATACGAGGTATCAAAAATTGATCTCATATAGTTATTGTTATATTTCCCTTGGATATGTATAAAATGAATAATCCCAAACTAACATGAGGTGAATTCAAATTGGATAAAAGAGTTCAATTCGACTTTGAAATTGATTTTACTAATGGTGGAGGAATACAAGGGCAGGAATTTCGTCTTGATATTGATGGAGTTGACATTTCTGACGAAGAGTTAGCTAAGTATATTGTAGAGGATATGAGGTTGCTAATGGTTGGTGAAGTCAGAATTCTTAACAGAAAAATCATTAATGAAAAACATAAACGAAGACCTGCTGATGAGAATTCTGAGCAATAACCTCAAGCAAAATGTAAGAGACCCAAGGATCCTTTTTGAACGGGAAAGATAAATTTTAGAAAAGGGTTTATGAATGAGCTGCTTAATAAAGCATGCGTGAAAATATAGAGGATAATAGGGAATGATTTAAGTGGTACGATTAAACATTGGTGAGGTTTTTGAGGTAGTTACATTAAATGGAATAGGATTATTTCAATATGTTCATAAAGACGAAACAATTGGAGAGTTAATACGAATATTACCCTGCTTACTTGAGGAAGGTTATGTTATAAAAGATGAATTAGTGAAAAAGAAAGAATTATATCTTATTCATTTTCCTTTGGGAGCAGCATTAAATCAAAAGCTAGTAACTCAGAAAGGGAGTTATCCCATTCCACAAAATTTTATATTCCCTAAAAAGTTTAGAAGTGAATATTTTGTAAATGGTGAATTGATTTGTTGGCATATTATTGATTATGATACTTGGAAAAGAGAAGAAGTCGATAGAATATCTGATGAACAAAAGCAACTATCACCTTGGGGAATTTGGAATGACACTTTACTTAAACAGAGATTAGCTGAAGGATGGACGTTAGATAAATGGTTTTAGTTTATTAACTTACGGTTGCTTTACTTCAAGAAGAAGTAAAGCCCGTTTTCTTATTGAACTAACTCATTAGTTTAGTTGAAGAAGAAAATGGAAGTTTTTATGTCGCATTTGGCTCAAAACGAGAAAAAAAGAACTGTACAAAAGGACAGTTCAATCAATAAGTATTATTTTGCATTCTTTAGAGGAAAAATGACTTTGTTATAAAAAAATCTTTCCCATTTGGCTAACAAACCGTTTCCATTTTCACCACGTTGTATTTCCATTTCGTGGTTTTTGTGAAATACTGCTCTTCGTTTATGATGATTTTTATGCCATTGATGGAGAGTTGCTTGTTTCATTTTTATTCCTCCTCCGATTATTACTATAATTATATCCCTGGTATAGATAATTACAAAGTTATTTTTATCAACAAGTTTTGATAAAAATTTAACGAGTGCTTTACTTCAAGAAGGAGTAAAGCCTGTTTGTTCAAAAAAAGCAGGTTAGTTGAACAAGTAAATACAATAATGGTAATTTTAATTGAGATGTTTACTTAAAAGCGGAACTTCAAATCGTTTCAAACGTATGAAAGAAATGGGGCAAGCTGAATAATTATAAACAGGAATATAGGAGGTATGAAATTTGAAAATCCAAAGAATAGATCATGTGGGTATTATCGTCAATGATCTCTCTGCCGCTAAAGAGTTTTTTCTCGATTTTGGACTTGAGGTGAAGGGAGAATGGGAAATGGAAGGAGACTTGATGGGATATGCTGTTGGGCTTACCGACGCTAAAGTAGCGTGTGTTGGATTGGGAATGCCAGACGGTCAGACCTGGATAGAACTAATCAAATTTTATACACCGTCAGATGAAAAAGGTATTCAGCAAACCTTTACAAATACGCTGGGTATCCGACATATTGCATTTACTGTGGAAGATATGGAAGCTGTTGTCGATAAATTGGAAAAGAAGGGTACGGAAATCTTTAGTGGTATACAGCGATATGAGGAAAGTTATAAATTATGCTACGTTCGGGGCCCGGAGGGAATTATTTTGGAGTTGGCTGAGGAAATAAAATAAGTAATGTCAATTAAAATGATAGTAGGACTCTTTGTTACTTTCTAATTTTTTGTTTGAGGTGATCAATATTAAAATTCTGTTTATATGTAGTAAAAACAAATGGCGAAGTCCAACAGCAGAGAAGGTATTTCATCAATTTAATGGCTATGATGTGAGATCAGGAGGAACAGAGGCTGCAGCTCGGATTAAGGTTACGAACGGACACATTGGATGGGCTGACGTTATATTTGTGATGGAAAAAAAGCATTTAAGACGATTAAAAGACAGGTTCGGTCCTATGCTTAGTAATAAGAAAGTTTGGAACTTAGACATTCCAGACGATTATGAATATATGGACGAAGAGTTAATTGAAATTTTGAAAGCTAGAGTGGGAGAATATATTATTGTTCCGGAGTAGCATTCATGAATATTGAATTTAGGAGTGAGGGTGGTTTTGTAACTGTTTTTATTCAGCTAAAGCATCAGGTTAGTTGGATAAGAAAAGAGAGAAAAAAGGGGATTATATACTATGAAAAAATGGATAAAGGTTTTACCGTTACTTGTTATAATCATTGTGCTTTTTATCTTTAGTGGATATAGGTTTACTGCATTAAGTGCTGCAAAAGGGAATTCATTCCTGTCAAAAGATGCGGAGTTAGTGGAAGCATATGATACAGGTAAATCTACTTTATTTTTATTTAAGAATGATAATGAAGAGATATTTCAAACAGTCTTATCTGAGAAACATGGATTATTACATAGAAGTCGGGTATCTACCAACGTACCAATCAGTGCAGATGGGATTCAAACTGTAAGTGGTTTTAGCTTCACAGGAGAAGATGAAGCAGCCACATTGTTAAGTGTCATCTCTAATGATAAGGAAGTTGCATATATAGAGGCGGGTGTAGAACCTGATATAGAAAGAAAAGCAATTCAAAAAGGAGAGCGTATCTCGTTCTTATTTTCATTTAGCGAACAAGTGGAATTTTTAAATGCAACTGCATTCAATGACGAAGGGAAAGCTCTTTATTATTATGGTCTTTCCAAAAACGTCAGTCAGGTACATATTCCCGAGGATTTAAAGTGGCATAAAATCGATGATGAATGATTAGTAAGAGAAGGAAAAAAATCTGTTTCGAAAGAGGTGAATATAATAGCTAATCTATTGGTTGTTATAGGAATTGTTGTTTGTGTCATACAATTTTTCTTAGCTAAACAAGGTAAGAAAAAAGCGTCTTTATTTCTAGCAATTTTATTTAGTTTAATTGTATTTTTGATGATTTTATTTGGGCTTGTTATTTTAAAGTTATTTTTAACTTTTTGTGCTATCATACTTTGGGTTTTATTTGCTTGGGCACTTATAAAAAAGAAGAAATAAAAAAGCTTGTTAAAACGAACGTTCAGCGGAACGGTTTTGAAAGTGATAACAGTTTGGAGGAAGTATGAGAGTCTTATTAGAGTTAATACGAATTATCTTCCTATTTGCTATTGTTGGTACAATATTAGGTGGTCTTTTGTCAAATATATATTTAGAAATAGGCGTTAATACAGAAAAATTTGGTTGGATAGGTTTCACTGCTGTTTATTTTCTTATGTTTGTACTGTACAGAAATAAATGGCAATTTAGCGGATGGTATAAAGGGAAAGGCAGAGAAAAACTACCGAAAAGATTTTCTCAAATACTGATTTTCAGTTCGATTTTCCTCTTATTATTACCACCAGTTCTTAGTTTCATATTTTAATTAAGTAAAATGACCATTATGTCGAAGTAGTTGTGTAAAAGAATTATTTTAATAGAAAAAGGGGCATTGGACATGGCGAAAACGAAAGAAAAAAGTGAATTATTGGAATGGGTGAAAGCAATAGGGATTGCTATCTTATTTGTCTGGGGAGTTCGATTTTTTATATTAACTCCTATTGTGGTTGATGGTGCTTCTATGATGCCGACGTTTGAAGATGGTGACAAGGTAGTAGTGAACAAAATTGGGCCAAGATTGACGGAGTATAAGCGATTCGATGTGGTTGTATTTGAAGCAAAGGAAGATACAAATTATATTAAACGTATTATTGGTATTCCTGGTGACCGCATCGCTTACGAAAACGATGAGCTTTTTATTAATGGTAAGAAGTATGAGGAACCTTATTTAGAAGAATATAAAAACGCTTTGATAGACAGTGGTACCCTTACGGAAGACTTTACTTTAGAAGAAAATCTAGGTGAAGTAACGGTGCCGGATGGACACTTTTTTGTACTAGGAGATAATCGACGTTATAGTACAGATAGCAGAGACCCTCGAGTTGGTTTTGTCTCGATGGAAAAAGTATTAGGAACTGCAAAAATGGTTTATTTTCCTTTAGATAATGTAAAGTTAATAAAATGAAAAAGAGAATCCGTAAACCGATGATCTTGGATGGAAAATATAAAAATTCTAGTATTGTCAGTTGGTAGAAATAATCAATTGGCTTCTTTATGGAATTAACTTTAAACGGATAAAGCAATCTCATTTATACACTATGTATATACTAAAGTTAGGTCTAATAATTATACTGTGGAGGTGATTTCGTGTTTAAATACAATGTTTGTTTTATAAAGAGTAATGAGCGTATCTTAATGTTGAATCGTGAAAAGCCTCCAATAATGGGCGTGTGGAACGGCGTTGGGGGCAAATATGAAGCTGGAGAAAGTGCTGATGAGGGTGCGAAACGGGAAGTATTCGAAGAAACAGGCATTAAAGTAAACGAATATTTTTCAAAAGGTGTAATCACTTGGAGTAAAAGTGATGAGGAGAAAGATGGGTTACATGTGTACTTATTCGAAGTAAATGAAACATTAGGAAATGAACCTATACAAAAAACGAGAGAAGGAATTCTCGATTGGAAAGAAATTGATTGGATCATGCACCCGAATAATCTTGGGATTGCTGAAATGGTAACTCAGTATTTACCTGTTCTATTAGCCAAAGAAGGCGATTACCTATTTGAGTACATAGATGGGATAGTAAAACTCATGGAGACTTCAACAATAGCAGGGAGGTAAGTATGAAATATTTCATAAAAGAAGAAAACCCTAACAATCCATATCAAATTTTAAAGTATGAGAAATATGAAATACCACTACAGGAAATAATGCTCTTTAAGCAGCATAAAACGGAATTGGTAACCTATGCTTTATATAATGAAGAAGGGATCGTCTATTTACTAACAAATGTTTCGGTTTTGAACAATTGCATCTGTGGTTACGGTACCTATGGTAAACCATATTGCAAATTGGAAGAGATTAATAGTTACCCTTTAGATAAATTAGATCAGGATGCATACAACTGGTTTATGACACAAGCCAGATAAATTGGCCGTATATAAAGAAAGTATGAAAACTGAGGGATAGAACTTGAAGTAAAAGGTGCTTTAGTTCAAGTTCTTATGTCTGTTTAGGTAATTCGTTTTCTTCTTCAGCTAAAAAACATAATCTTAACGGTTATTCCTATAAGTCCGATACTTAAAATAATAAGTGATTTTATATTCCTGTTTTTACTTTCTTTTCTTCTACGGTCTTCTTTCAATATCGGATATTCCTTTTCAATGCTTTTCATAATAATTGCTCCTTTTTAGGCTTTTTACCTTAATACGAAGTAATCTAAAATTAGTTTCAATAAAACTGATTTTTCTGTATTTAAAGGTACCAAGTTCTGAAACAATTTAGAATTGTGTTAGAACCTGGTACCTGTCACTATAAAGGAAAAATGGAGGATGGATAATGGATAAAAGCGGGTTGTTTAAGGATTTTAATTTTAAATTAGTAGTAATTGAGGCTTTATTAGATAAAGAGCCACTATTTTTAGGAGAATTAACAGACTTACAAAATAAGTATACAAACAGCTTTGAATGGTATTCTGGACAAGGAGCCATTGTGGAAATCAGGGAATATCTAGAGGAGTTAACTTTGGAAACAAGTGACTTGGACAAAATTGAGTACCTCTGCTTCGATGGGGGGAATGAAATTTATCATATCCTAAAACCAGATTGGGATGGTGAGGATAGTTTATTTGATGTAACATCCGTTGAAGGATTTCAACATCTAAAAAATTTAAAAACTGTGGATTATATTTCCATGTGTTCTCCAGAAGTGTTAGAGCCATTTAAAGAAGCTGGGATTGAAATTATGTATTAATGAGGGTTGAGCTATTTTAGCAGGGAGAGAAAAAATGTGAATAAAACACTGAAGTACTCATTAATCGGCCTTGCTTCCTTTTTTCTGATTTTGTTGGGATTCTACATTTTATTGAGATGGGCTAAGCAAGATGAGTTTTTAAAATACGATGACGGAGTAACAATTGAAGTTTATAATTCAAGTGAACAAGCAATAACGGATTTAAGCTTCTATATTGCGTTTGATCGCAATCAGGTACATCAGGATGTAGGGACGATTGATGTAATAGGGCCTGGAGAATCCACCAGTCTTTATACTCACCAAATAAAAGACACGGGTAATGATAAAAGTTTATACTTACATTATCCCATCAACAAAACCAAAGCGGATGTTGAGAGTCTAGCTTATTTAGCATCTAATAAACCAAGTAAAGTTGTAGTTATTTTAGAAATAACAGGAATTGATAACACGGGGAGACTTTTATTTCGGGTAAGAGGATATGAAGATGTTTTTGGAAAATATGAATTTGATTTGTCTTCCACAAGAGAGTAATTGGTTAAAAGGTACTAAGGAGTGCGGAAAATACATAAAGAGAGTAGTTGTTAATTAATGAAGAAAACAAATATTTCTCTTATTCCTTTTATTTGTTTTGGATTAATACTTGCAATTATATTCACGATATTACCTATCTATTTATTATTCTTTTTAGATGAAACACCAGATGAGTATAAAAAATACGATAAAGGAATTACAATAGAAGTAAATAATTTAAGCAATAAAATCCTTCCTGATCTTAAATTTTCATATAGTGGGAATCGTTCTGACTTTACTGAGTTAGAAACCATAAAAAGTCTAGAACCTGGATCTACAGGAAGATATACTGGTAGCACCAAAGATTTAAAAACAAGTGACATCAGTGTTTACTTGCACTACAACAATGAGAATGGCGAAACAAAAGAAGATAGTCTACTATATTTTTATACAAAACAACCCATAAAAGCTGTCGCTGTTTTAAACATTTATGAAGTAAATCCGCAAGGGTATTTACAATATGAATTAACTGGTTATAATGGTTGGTCGAAATTTGGCCCAGAGGAAATTAAGTGAAGGATACTAAAATAACTATATAGTTTAAGACACAGGTTCTTTCAGATCAATAAAATCCGAAGGGGTCGGCTTTTTTTTATTCTAAATTATTTTACAAAAGAGAATTAACTTAATTAAAAGACAATAGTGCACATAGGGTTGTGCAGGGTTAACAAATCAGAATTTTCTATTGTTTGTCATTAACAATATGGCTACTTTTTATTGGCTAAATGGTCTAGCGACACAAGCGTGATAACCTAGTATAATAAGCATTTAATGCAGGCTGCTGTTTTGATTAGCAAACAATCTAGTCAAATGTCTGTAAAAATTAACTTATTGGAGGTTACTAATGGAAAAGGAAACAAATATCAAAAAGAAGAAATTTCAGCTTCCGCATATTTATGTCATTCTATTTATTTTCAGTGCGCTTGCAGCCATTTCGACTTACTTTATTCCAGCAGGAGAGTTTGAGCGTGTGCCAGGTCCTGAAGGAAGAACAGCGATTGATCCGAACTCATTTTCTTATGTGGAATCTGCACCAATTGGTATAGCTGATTTCCTTACTGTTATTCCGCGGGGACTGATTGATGCGGGGGAAATTGTATTTTTCACGTTTATTATCGGTGGTATGTTTATGGTACTGAAGACAACTGGAATTATTGAAGTAGTTGTGGACAGGCTAGCCAACCGTTTTGCCAAAAAGAGTATTTTACTTATTCCGATTTTAACTATTGTATTTGCGATTGGAGCAACTTTAATCGGAACACCTGAACTTTCGTTAGTATACATACCTGTTATTATGCCATTAATCATTGCGTTAGGATACGATTCCATTGTGGCTGCTGCGATTGCTCTAGTAGGCACGGTAGTCGGCTTTACTACTGGGATTTTAAACCCGATCAACGTTGGGTTATCGCAAAAAATTGTAGGAATTCCGGTTTTTTCAGGAATAGAAATGCGACTCATTCTCTTTGTTGTCTGTATATCAGTCGGCATCTATTTCATCATGCGCTATGCAAAAAAGGTACAGAAGAATCCTTTAAACAGCTATGTGTATGAGGATGATCAAGAAAAAAGAAAACTTTACAAGCAGAAAGAAAAAATTGAAGCGAAAAGTATGAACACAAGACAAAAATATGCTTCGGTTGTTGCTCTCCTTTTCCTTGGGATGTTAGTGTTTGGTGTACTTAAGCTCGGCTGGTTCATGGTAGAGATGGCAGGTCTGTTTATCTTTATGGGAATTGTAGTCGGCCTTATTGCAGGACTTAACGCAACTCAGATTTCTAATGCCTTTACGGAAGGATTCCGTGATGTGCTTATGGGAGCCATTATTATTGGGCTTGCCCGTTCTGTCGCTGTAGTGCTTGAAGACGGTCAAATTATGGATACGATCGTTTACAACCTGGGATCCCTGGTTGGTGAAATGCCATCTGTACTCGGTGCAGTAGGAATGTATTTAGTACAGCTGACTATTAACTTTATCATCCCTTCCGGAAGTGGACAGGCCTTAGTAACGATGCCGATTATGGGGCCACTTGCAGACATTATTGGCGTGACTAGACAGACAGCAGTGCTTGCATTCCAGCTCGGAGACGGCTTTGCCCATATTCTATTCCCGACATCTGGTTACTTTATGGCTGCACTCGTTATCGCCGGCGTTTCCTGGCAGAAATGGATTCGTTTCTATATGCCACTATTCCTTGTGTTTTCAGGAATTGGCGTTGTCACGTTAGTGATCGCTCAAATGATTCAATATACAGGCTAAGAGCATTAGATTTGAATAGGAAAAAAGCTTCTATCTATTTCTTTTCCATCTAATACTTTTATGTCAAAGCATAAGTTATCAAATTAACCCCTTTTCCGTGGAGGAGGGGGTTTTTTATTCTTCAAGTATTTTTTTGCATTGCTTTTTTATATGATAGATATATAACCAAACGTAAATATGATAGGTCTTGTTATCCCCCAGCAATTCCTATCGTACTGCGTACATAAAGGAGCTTGGTATTATGCATAATAGTCCAATTTAACCTTCCCTTTTTTCAAAGATAATTTCGAAAAATGGGGGATTAAATTGAAATCAAATCGTAATTTTCTTTATTTACTTGTAGGTCAATCACTAGCAAATATAGGTGATGTTATATATATCGTCGGTGTTATCAGCATGATTTACAGTTTAACTGAATCAGCTACTGCATCGGCTTTCGTTCCGTTTACGATTACTTTTTCCATGTTTATTTCAAGTGTTCTTACACCACTGCTAATAGGTAAGTTTAATTTGAAACATTTATTGGTTGGTTCACAAGTCGGAAAAACTGTCTTTTTATTTGGCTTATGTATTTTATTGATGACCGGGTTGGATGCAAATAAACTTGTCTTCCTATTTGTTGTAATTAGCTTGATCGCTCTTCTTGATGGTTGTGCAAATCCAATAAGACAGACTTTAATACCGTATTATGTGACTGAGGACAGCTTAGTTAAAGCAAACGGAGTAGCAGAAACAGTTACTCAGTCGATCCAAATAGGGACCTGGTTTTTTGGAAGTATGCTGCTAGTCGTGTTCAATCCAAACCAGCTTCTTTGGCTGGTTACTATACTATTTGTTTTTTCTAGTATTGTCTTGAGTTTGTTAAAAAACGTAGAACATAAAGAAGAAACAAGTGAAAACAAATGGTTTCAATTAACAAAAGGTTGGAAAACGATTAAACGGACACCGTTATTGAAAACAGTGGTCCGTATGGAAATTGTTGAAACGATTGCCGGATCCGTTTGGATAGCAGCCATAATATTAGTCTATGTGGAGCAGGCATTGATGGCAAAAGAGTATTGGTGGGGTTTTATTAATGCATCTTTTTTTGTAGGCTTAGTAGTAGGAAGTTTATTGTGCATTAAGTTTTCCTTAGTTGTAGATAATAGTCGACATGTTTTTATCCTGATAGGAGCATCTATGACATGCATTTTTACGGTTATATTTGGATTGACAAGTTTCCCTATAATTGCAGTGATCCTTTCTGCTTTAATTGGGCTTTTTGGACAATTGAAAAATATACCACAACAAACATTGGTTCAAACAAGCGTACCCAAGGAACAACTAGCGACTGTTTATACTTCTCTTGGCACTATAGGAACAGGTATGTTTGGAATTGCCTCACTCACCATGGGGATACTTTCTGACCTTTTCGGTGTGCGGAGTGTTTTTATTCTTTCCGGAATTTTACTTGCAATAGTTAGTGTTATTGCTTTAAAGAATCAGCGTTTATTTAAGAGAATAATTGAGTAATAAGAATATATTTATGAAAGAGAGAGGTATTTTTGCTTCTCTCTTTTTTAAGTATGATCCTGGCCCAAAAAGAAGGGATTAGTCTTTTTATGGAGAAATACAGTATGTCAGGCTATGGATTTTTTATAGCCGAAAATTAAGGAAGGGGTGACATATTGAAAAAGATAGATTTTCAAAATAGCATACCGATGAGAGGAATTCGCTCTTAACTAAGGTTAAATCCTCTCAAAGGTAATGGGAGGAAAAATACAAGATGATGAATTTAGGAAACATGGTCAGAGGATTAACTTCCGAGACTGTCGCAAAGAGTCTCATTCTATTCTGGGAGTATGACGAAGGGACGTTGGAAATTTGGCGTGCAAGTTCAAATTTCGTGTATGCTTTTAAAAATAATCAAGTTCCATACTTTTTAAGATTTTGTTCCGATCAGGATAACTCTGTTGAACAAATAAAAGCTGAACTAGAATTCATGCAATATCTACTATTGAATGAATTTCCAACTGTTTCACCGATCTACTCAATAAGTGGAAATCTAATTGAAACACTTAAGACTCCAGAAGGGACATATATTGCCACTGTCTTTAGTGCAGCAAAAGGAATCAATTTGGATGCTGATACAATTACCCAAAAACAGATGGAGGAATGGGGAAAATCACTAGCCTCCCTTCATTGTTTGTCAAAGACTTTCGAGCCTGCATTTGAAAGAAGAAAGAGTTGGTTGGATACAGTACAGTTCATGGAAAGTGTATTTCAAAAGCATCCAAAGGAACAAGCAGCTCTTCAAGAGCTACAAAAAGTGACTGCTTGGCTTCAATCGATACCTACTGGAAATGATGTGTACGGGTTGATACATTATGATTTCCAATTAGATAATATCTTTTTTGAAGATAAGAGTCACAGTTTCCATATAATCGATTTTGATGATGCGATATATCACTGGTATACGCTTGATATTGTAACAGCCCTTGATGATTTTATGGATGATAACAATCCACATTCCAAATTACTAATTCAGTCTTTTTTGAACGGGTATCGGTCTATAAATGTGTTAGAAGATGGCGCAGTGGCTCAGTTTCCATATTTTAAAAGATATGCGAACTTATATAAGTATGCCAAATTGCTAAGCTCTTTGGATTATGGAGAAATGACTATTACTCCACCATGGTTTGAAGAGCTAAAGGGAAAGTTAGTTCGGATTGCAAGCGAATTAAGACAGGGTTTTCAAAAGCAATGGTAAAAGAATAGTTAGAAACAAACACAAGCCTATGGGTATACAATTGGTTAGAGGTGATAATCCAAGCAGGATTATCGCCTTTTTTTAATAACTGGACTCTTGGCTTGTTGGAAATTTCAATTATACTCTTATGTATTTTTAATATAAGTGCATTAAGATCAACAGTAATTGGTTGTTCAAATGGTATATAAAAAGAGTAGGCCATTTTTTAAAAAACTAATTATCGAAACTTCTTACGGTTGATAAACGTATTCTAAGTATTATTGTTCTCAAAAAAGGGAGGTAAACTCGTGCATTGGATTATGTGGGTTTTTTGGGGTTCCATTGCAGCGTTAATTATAGGTACTTATCTCGTGGATTTTTTCACTGGACGAAAATATTCTTTAAAAGAACAGGAAAAGACTTTAAACCAAAATGCAGCTGAAGCAGATGCTTTACGAGATGTTGAGCGCTATAACCATCAAAATGGTCCTTATTAAATTGGAATATCATTATTAACTGCTGTTGTAACTTTTTTCACTTTGGACGACGGCTGGCATACATGGGTTATTTACTTGATGTTTATAAGTATTGCGATAGGTTCGCAATCTAATAAAATTCAAGACGAACTAACAAAAAGGAAGATTAAAAATACAAATGAATAAAATAAAGGTCCAGGCCAATTCTGCTGAACTATGCTTCACCCTGTGAGTTGTGAACTTATTTTGGGTTGTGGAGACTTCGAATTGTTCAACGAATATACAGAATTGTTGATTAACAGTGCTGTTTAGTGAAAGAAGATACTTTTAAAGAGGAAGGGGAGAGAAATAATAGTTCGCAATTTCATTATTTTCATTATTGGATTTTGTTTAAGTTTTATTTTATCACCAAGATTATTCGACGAAGGTAGTAGTATCATAAATACTTTATATAGAGTTTGCTTTGGACTGTTTTTTCTATTCGTTATTTGGATTGTTCAACCGAAAAGAAATAATGTGGACGATAAGAATAGAATCGATTAAGGAGGTTTGATCATATTCACTAAGGTTGTGTTGAGTTCAATGAGATAGAAAATTACGAATCAACGAACCATAGGAGGCGAATTATGAAAAGATGGTTACTCTATTGTTTTCTATTCTTAGGCGCTTGTAACCATTACAGCGATCCCTTAATAGAGGGAGAAATGGTGAAACTCACAATCGAATGTAAGAGTGGTGAAACGAAGGAGTTTGTTGATCAGAAAACCATTCATAAAGTACTCAAGGAAATCAATCAATCTCGAAGAGAAGGTACAGAGGAAATGGAGTTCTCAATCGAACATACAGCTACATTTGAAGATAGTGATGGCGCGACAGAATCATTCAATTTTTTTAGCGGTGGGAAAGCCCTGGCATCTGGATATTATATTCACTCAAATATTGAGGATTTTTGTGGGAAATAGTTTAATAGAAGATAAATTTTAAGTCAGTACGAATTTAATATTGTAGGTAAAGTTATTAGACATTTCAAAGCATATATAAGGATGTTCAAACGAAGTAGCCTATTTTGAAAGGCGTCATCTAGAAGCGATAAAAAAATTGAATAAGAATGTTTTTATTGAGCAATAGGTTATTATAAACAGTTATAAGGGGAAATGAATATGAACGAATTATTTAAAATAGACTGCGGTGAAATAATCTTAAGAGAATTTAGAATAGAAGATGTAGATGCTATATATGAACTGACTTCACAACCTGAAGTTTATGAGTTTTTGCCAGATTGGCGTTCGACTAGAGAACAAAGGTTTGACTGGGTTAAGAATTATGAGATACCGGACAATAAAAAGTTTTTAGCAAATGTTCCAAACATAGGTGAAGGATGGCTGAAGTTGGGAATTGTTTTAAAAGAGAACAATGAATTTATCGGTTTCTGTAATACGGGTATTAAAGAGGAGCTAAGTGGATCAAATCGAGAAATTGCTTACTCTATTTCTAAGCATTATAGAAATAAGGGATACACGACACAAGCGGTAAAAGGATTAGTAAATTACCTCTTCGAAAACACGGATGTGGAACAATTAAATGCTGTGGTTCTTCCAAGGAATATAGCATCCAATAAAGTAATAGAAAAATGTGGTTTTCTTCTAAACGGAAATGTTGAGATTGATGAACAATTGCACTATCATTACACGCTAACGAAAAAATAATGGCTGAATTAAAATTATACAAACGAGTGCTAACAAAATAGGGAGGAACAGCCTTTGTTATGTTTTAACTAAAGGCGTAATTTTGTTGAAGTTTATGGTTTCACTTAGTTCAATGTTCTAGGAAGATAAGATGTTGATTGGGCAAGTTACATACAACTATATTAGATTATTTGGTTTATCGGAAGGGAGTTTTGCCATTTCGCTAACTCTTTCAGTCAAATCGTTCAGCTTTTTGTCTATACGGTCAAACCCCTTGTCCATTCCTTCCAGATCTTCATCGAGTTTGCTATCCATTTTACCAAGAGTGGTATCCATCTGGCGCAATAACTCTAAAATCTTTTCACTGTTAATCTTCTCTTTTTCCATTTATCATCACCTCATATTCAATATAATAGAATACACAAGGAGAACTAAGCAAAGACATCATATTATGTTACCAATAGCTTAGGAGATATTTTTTTTTCTCTTTACTAATAACTTCCCTCTACTAATTGTCTCTAAACGCAGTATTTCTGATATGTGTTATAAAATTGGCTGCTACAAAATGTTTCCAGTATCAATAGGTAAGAAAATAATAGAATAGAAGTCAAAAATGTATTTGCTAGAAACAAGAAGTAAAGGGAGATTCTTTATTTGCGAGGCACAATTACATACGACGACAGTATTATTCGCCTTTTAATCTTTTGTCCAGATCAGGATGTATCCATACACTTTCCACTTCGTATTGGTTCGACTGATCCATATCATCTGATTCGTATACTTCTCCATTTGTTAATCCCTTAATAAAACTTTCAAAATCTTTAGCGACAAATGTAATTTTATAATCGTTTTCTTGATCTACATGTACTACGCTTGGTTCTCCTGTTGGCCCACAATTTCGATAATCAAGAAAGATCATATCATGACCAGCAGAAGGGCAATCGCAGATAGCAATTCCTATGTCTGGATACTCCCATTCATCAATCCAAAACTTGCTACCAAACTCTCCACCTAGTGAGCAACTTTTTTCATATCCTATACCATAAATGCCGGATATAGAGATGTGGTCCTCTGCCCAGCTTGTTGCAGTGCTGGTGGAATGACAGTCTTTCGTAGGAATACCGCCATTCCGTTGTTTCATTAACCAGATATAGGACGCCGGCAATTTATAGCCTAATTCGGTTTCAATCCGATGGATAAGCTCTGCTGTCGGAGGATTAGAAGTATACTCATTTCTTGCGTATTCCCTCTCATACCAAAAATTCTCGAAACTAAACCCCTCAAAATAATTCATTTTCATCCTTCTCCTTTCTATTTAACTAGGCTGCATAGTAATAATAATTTTGCCGTCAATTTGTGTATATCCAATTAAACTATTAATGCTAATATTAACATAAGTATTCGAAATATTATGCAACTAAAGAAATCAATAAGATTCTGAAAGTGTTTGAAAGGATGTCAAATTAGTTAATGAGAAAAGTGGGTGGGGGTCTTAATGAAAAGAGTAATCCTTTTGTTTTTTCTATTAATATTTACGACAACATCCGTACATGCACTAACCTGGGCATATTCTTTTGTAGTTTGGAATGGAAATGTTTATGAGGTCACTAAGGAAAAGATAGCAGAGAATGAAATTGGTCAGCAATTGGGTGAAGTAAAAACAAGACCGAATGATGTGACTGGAAGCTATTATGGGGACGCCTCTAATACCTATCCAAAAGGAACGAAATACTTCGAAGTAAATGGAGTATCAACTGAAACGTCAATTGCTGTTGAAGTTGCAGAAAACCAATGGGTAAAAGCAGTCTACGTCCACGAAGCACCTTTTCATTGGAGGAATTTCCTTACAAAAGCTCTTCCCGTTCTAGTTCTTTTCGTAGTGAGCATTGCTTTTTTGCAGCATTGGAAAAAACGGAGAACTTAGTTTCCTTAACGGGGCTCTACTTCAAGAAGGAGCGAAATACACTATGAAAAGCTTTCTCAATAAAGAATCAGGGGGACTAAATAATAATGAAAATGAAAGTAAATCGCAATGAATTGCAAACCAACGTAGACATTTGGAATGCTGTTTTATCAGCTTATGGAGAATATGTTTTTCCGACAGATGACGTGAAAACGAACGATTTCATCCTATTGTTTAATTATTATTGTGAGCTTGAAAGTGGTGGGCATGAAAGCTTATTCAATTGGTTTTCAGAGCATATGAAGGAGATGGGTATTCAAACGTACTTAAATAATTTGACGAAAATGCTAGAAAAAGTTGGCGCTCATAAATACGCAGAAATAGAAAAGAAGTATTTGGAGGAATTATGGAGATTATTTTTAGCGGTAGAAAATAGTAGAAGTGAAGAACCTTATTATGAAAGTTTGGAAGAGGAATTTTACATTTTTATGGAAAAAGCAGATGGTGAGTATAGAAGTCTTGGCGAGGAATTAAGTGAGCGATTAGGTGAATATGCCACTGAAATGTATACGGAGATAATTGAGATAGTGGGATAATTGGTGTGCTTGGCCGACTAATAGGACAGGTTAGTCAAGAAAAAAGAGGGGAAATAGTGAGAGGGAGATTATTATGTTAGAAGTAAGACCATTAGAAAATATCGATTATGAATTGATTAAGGAAGCGGAAAAAGTTATTGAAAAAAATTATAGATACGGACGACATCATATTGGTTCAGCAGTAAGGACTAAAACGGGAAATATTTACTCAGCAGTCCACGTTGAAGCAAATGTAGGAAGAATTACAGTATGTGGCGAAGCGATGGCTCTCGGTAAGTCTATATCGGAGGGAGACCATGAATTTGAAACGATTGTTGCAGTAGCCCATCCTCATCCACATGAGGATATTGAAAAATGTTGGGTTGTTGCACCATGTGGTATGTGTCGTGAGTTAATAAGTGATTATGGAAAAGATACTGATGTAATCATTTCTTATAAAGGTGAGTTAGTAAAGTGCAATGTAATGCAACTACTACCAGAAAAATATACAAATGATAGGGAATGACCTTATTCAAATAACGGGTGCTATAACAGAACAGGGATGTTAGTAGATAGTCCTTATTGATTTTTGACTAACGCAGCAATTCACCTGAAGAAGACTACTGTCAAAATATCAGTATTTGAGATGATTGTGATTGTACACGAGAATGGGGGGAGTTATGATTTTAAATTTATTTGGTTTATTGATATCTTTCATTACCGTTATATTATTTTTGATTTTATGTGCAAAGATCATAAATTCATTTATTAAAAAGAAACCTTTTCCTAAAAAGTTGCTGATTGCATCGTTGTCTGGAGTTGTTCTGGTATCTTCGATCTATATATATGAAATGTACTATTTTACATTTAGTGAAATTGACAGGGAATTTATACAAAAGGGTCCTGGACCTATAAATTCCCCCAATGAAGTATATACAGCTAATGCTTATTATGAACCATATGGTGGTGCAGCAGGCGGTGTTAACGTATGGGTTGAAATTACAAACAATAAGGAGAAAAATAAGGTTCAAACTGTTTATTATAGTGATGCAAAAAGCGATTTTTCTATGCAATGGATCGATGAAAATACGTTAAACATTTTAAACGACGAACCTGATTATCCAAATTCAAATAGAAGTATCAAATTAGAAATCGGTAAAGAGATTTATCACGAAAATGGTTTGGCTTGTAAAAGTTTGGTAATGAAAGACGAATACGAGACTTGCTACCAAAACTAATATCTCTTATTGAACTAAAGAAGCAGTTTAATTCAATAAGAAATCAATAGGACAAAGTTATAAGGAGGGTGCTACATTTGGGATTTGATGTTGTCTTATATAATAAAGAAGGTAGTGAGATGGGATTTTACGAATTGAGCGAAAGTCTCCATAATGAAATATTTAATTCTAAGAATCTGTGGCGTAGTTATTTGGAACTTAGAAGATTAAGCGATTTTTATCTTACCAATGAGAATTTTTCAGGAGAGAGACTTTCCAACCTAATAACAGATCTTAATAACTATAAAGTATTTGTTTCGTTAGATAAACTTAACGAATTTGAAGAATTTATAAAAAATGTGTCTAGTTCAGATATAGATAGGGTGCATATTGCTGGAGACTAAAACCTTATTTTTATTCAGCTCAGGGGTGCTTTAGTTAAGTTTCAAGATGGGGTAAAGCATTTTTTTTACTGAATTAAAGAAGCGGGTTAGCTTAAGGTACGACATAAGAATTTAATTAAGTGAGGTAGACAATGAATGACAATAATAATAGATTACTCGTCTTATGTGAGAGTTTTATAAAAAAAGAATATGGTCTTGTTGAATTTCAAAGTAGAATGGAAACAGCTTACTTCCCAGAACATTTAAGTGATTTTCAGGATGAAATAATAAATCAGTTAGAACTTATCAGGTTTACCGAGAAAGAAATAGACTACTATCGAAAAACATTAGTAGTAATAGAGGAATTAAAAAAACTTCTAAAATAAGTATTCTTCTTCAACTAACAGGTGCTTTACTTCAAGAAAGGGTAAAGCATTTTTTCATATTGAATAACGAGAAAGGTTAAATACGAAATATAATTTAATAAGGGTGAAGAGAATGAATAAAACAGATTTTGAATGGATAACTAGAAATAGAAAAAAGGTATTTACATTTACTTTTGGTTGGATGGTTTTATTTGGAGGGCTATTCTTTCCAATAGGATTAACTCAATATATTCCCTTATCTATAGCAATGCTAGTTGTCTATTTTTATATTGGTTATATATTATTTGGTCTATTTGAAAAACGTCCAATTGTGATGATTCTATTTGCGTTTATATTTAACTCAATTGGACTGATAAATCGTATTCTTTTAGAATGGGGAGAGTACAATATGATCAGGGATTTGACTATCTTTAATGTGACGATTTATCTCATGTCAATTCCACTTTACATTACGGTAGTCTACCTTGTGTTAAAACGATTGAATGGTAGAAATAAAAATAAAATGTTTAGTAAAACAAATATATAGTATTTCATAAAACTAACAGGAGGGCAGAAAAATGAAGCTAATAAAATTAGCATTTACAGGATTATTGGTAAGTGGATTATTAACAGAGTGTACGAAGGAAGAGACGAAAGTTGAACAACCTAAAACAGATGAAACGAAAGTTGAACAAGTAAAAAAAGAAGCCGAAGTCAACGAACCGAAGAACTGGAAGGACGTTTCAACGCCTGAGGGCTTCAATAGTTATGGAATAGAACCAACGTTGGAAGCTTGGATTGCCTATCACGCTGAAGACATTGCCAAAACAACCGACGTGAAAGAATATTATCCGAAGGCAGAACGCATCAGAAATGAAATGAAATATTTTCGGATTCAAGGTGAGGATCTTCAAAAAGACTTTCAGAATTTACAGGTGCTTCAACTTTATATGGCTAATCTTGTTTTTTCTATTTCGGGAGCAGAAGAGCAAGGGATTGAAACGGCAGAAACCTATAACGAATTAGAAAAATCTTTTAGTTATTTCACCGAACTAGTTCACGATCTCGACATTGTAATAAATCATGATGGAAAGGGCGAAACATTCGGGGTCACGCACCAATTAAACGGGAAAAAGGTTAAGGAAATGGAAACGTTCATCTATATAAATTAACTAGTTTTGAAGTCACTGCAAGACGGATTAACACTTTTTAATTGAATCTATTAAGCTTACGATTGCTTTACTTCAGGAAGGAGTAAAGCCTTTTTCTTAATTAAATTGACGACGCAGGTTAGTTAATTTAATAAGCAGGTATAATTAGATGTCAGGAAGAGATAGTTAATAATAATGTAGGGCAAAATTATTAAAAGGAGGCGAATATATGGGGATTTTAATTACTGTTATATTTGCTTTGTCATTTTTGTTTTCAATCATCATTTTGTTTTATACGTTGATTGTTCGTAGTTGGAAGAGTTTTTTAAGTTTAGGTATTGTTACATTACCGATTTCTTTCTATTTTTTTTCAGGTGAACCACCTATACAGTTTGTTGGACTTCTCTCTATAATTTGTTTCGTCATAGCATTGTTACTGTTTTCCCTAAAAAAGCGAAAAACAGTCTATTAATTTATCTTTATTCAACTAACAAGTGCTTTGATTCATGATGAATTAAAGCCTTTTTTCTTGTTGTACTAACGCAGAGGTTTGGAGGAAATATTTATGGATCAAAGAAAGAAAAAAATAAAAGTGACCCTTGGAGATTTATTTACAAAATCTGTTTTTTAGCAGTGATACGAGACTAAGTATAGAGAGAATTAATAATATAAATTTTACTGAAATAGATACGTCTAAAGAAATTCAATTATTTGTAAAAGAATTGAACCTAAAAAGAATGGACGATTCTTATTCTCCATTCGATGCTGAATATAGGATAGTATCAACATCAAACCAAGAAGACCAACTGTATTTATTCGTTGAAGAAAATATAATTGTATTTCCACATAAAAGTAGTACAGGATATAAAATTAAGGATAATGTTGATTTTATGAAAACTATTGATATGTTATTGTATTAAATATTTCCATAATTTTATGGTTATCTATTTTATGGGAATTCACTAACAAAGCAGTTTAGTTGAAGAGAAAATAATAAATTTATAATGGTAAATGCAGTAAATGTGGTAATATATAGAATAGTTAAACAATAAATAAGGAGGGAAATAATATGAAAAAGATAGTTCTTGCTTTAGGTGCTTTTCTTATTATAGGAGTAGGGAGTTTAATTAGTTATAATCAAAACACTAAAGAAAAACAAGAAAATATAGTAATGGCTAGTATGAATCAATCTGATATACCTTTAAATCATAATTGGGTTATTACTTTCGATAAAGGAATGAATAAGGATATTATTAATGAAAAATCCATTTATGTTTTAGATGAAGATAAAAATAAAGTCAGTGTGACAGTAGAAGCTAAAGATTCTACAACTATGTTAATAAAACCACCAAGTGGGGGGGATCTAAAAGGAAAATCATATGATATCTACTTTGATAGAGATTTAGATTTGGAACACGCAGGGAATCAAGATAAGCCCAAACAATATCGAATACATTTCTCAACGATCAATAATCTATAACGTCTATAACTCCTATTTAAGTAATTATGATAAATAAACTAACGGGTGCTTTACTTCAAGAAGGAGTAAAGCCTTTTACTTATTGAAATTAAAGAGGGCAGCTTAGTTGAAGAAGGTTTATACAGAAAATGAATAGTTATAGTTAAGTAGTAATCAAATAAATTTAGGAGATGAATTATGCTAATAAGAGAGATGGACTTATCAGATATTGAAAGAGTTAGAGCTATTGCAGTTGCAAACTCTTTTTTCATATTGAACTAAAGGGGCAGGTTAGTTTAATAATGTTGTTTAACTTGTAAGAAAATCTTTTGTTTAAAAAAACAGTTTTAAGAAGGTGAAAGTTCTGGAAAGAAAAGTTGAATTAAAACACTTTTTATTAGGTGGTTATACAATCGGTTTTGTTGCTGGATGTCTAGGGGGCCTTCTATCCACGATCAGCACCACATTTACTCTTAGTTTTTCTTTTGAAAATATTTTTTGTATTGTTGTGGTTTTACCAATATTTTATTGGGTGTATCGCTATTCAGGAATGGTTTTCAATGACGAAACAATGAAAATGAAGTTGTTATACTTTTTTATTTCAATGTTAGGTTTATCTTTTGGATTATTCTTTTCTGAATTACTTTTAAGTTAATAAATAATCTCTCAACGTAGAGGGTTATGAAAATTAAGTACGAGCCAGCTTCAATAACCTTCGATTTTTCAATCGGACGATTATTTTAAGAAACGTCTCTGTTCTTCTTCAACTAACGGGTGCTTTACTTTAAGAGTTGCTATAGACATTTCACTAAGAAATTGGGAATAATATTTATTCGAAGGAGTTATTAGTTATGGGATATGTGGAAGATTTAAGGGGATTAGTTGGTCATAGACCTTTGATATTCGTGGGTTCCGTTACGGTCATTATTGATGAAATGGGCAGGTTGTTACTACAACTGCGAAAGTTTCCAAATGGAATGTGGGGAATTACAGGAGGACTAATGGAATTAGGAGAATCTACTGAAGATGTTGCCAGACGGGAAATATATGAAGAGACTGGTCTAAAGGTTGATAAACTGAACCTAATAAACGTTTATTCAGGACCACAGAATTATATAAAAGCCGAAAATGGTGATGAATTCTATGTTGTTACAATCGCTTATTACTCAGACGGTTTTAAAGGAGAATTAGACATAGATAAATCTGAATCGATAACATTTGATTTCTTTTATCCTAATGAATTACCAAAGAATATTGTTAAAAGTCATAAAGTTATTTTGGATGAATTCTTATCTAAGCATTATTCATATGAAGGGCAAACAAATCGATAAACCTTATAAGCTAACGGGTGCTTTACTTTCAAGAAGGAGTAAAGCTTTTTTTCTTATTGAACTAGAGGGGCAGGTTACTTTAAGTAGGAAAAGAAAAAAATAGGGGAGGTTATAGCTTGGAAGAAATTATGGGGGGCTTGTTGGGTCCATTAGGTTTGTTTTATCCTCTGCTTATAGCATCAGTAATTATTTTTGTATATGCACTCATTAAGCGTTCTTGGATTTTGATGTTGTTAAGTGCAATTTTACTTTATCCTGATGCTTGGTTTTTTAGTGGTTATCCGCCTTTTCCTTGGGCAAAATTTGTCCCTTTAATTCAGGTTGTATTTGCTATAATTTTTTATCAAATGAAAAGAAATAAGTCGAAACCATAGTTTTGTTGAATTATGGAGTTATTAAGCTAACGGGGCAGGTTAGTTCAATAAGAATTTGTTTTATTATAGATGTAAAGAGGGAATTAAGGAGGGGTTAAATTGAACAAGTCTATATCAGAAATTAGTACATTATTGATTGAAGAATTTAAGCAGAATAATTCTGAAGCGGATATTGAAAGGCTTGAAAATATAATTTTAGAAGCACTCAATCTTGACCAGAGGATTTATGGGGGACAGTTTCCGTATGAAGTTAAAATAAAGCTAAAAAACAAAACTAAAAAATTCCGAAATATATTCCCAAGACAAGTATTTGAAATTTACCTAGAAGAAATTAATAAATATGCTTATGGTGTTGTTTTACAAGGGGATTTAAAATTAAATAAGTATGATGATATTGTCATTGGGTTTCTAAACACCTTTACTAATGAGTCGCTTAAAGTTTCAAATATACACGAACTAATAGAGAAAAAACATTTCACATATATTGCTAATTCAGGTATCGCTTCAATACTTGATTATAGTTGGAAATTTGTTGGTAGTTATTCTGAGCAGATAATGGACAAAAACGAGTTAAGCAAAATAGAATATGCAACAAAATTTATGGATAAATTCTATAAAAGTGTAGGGAATAGTACTTTACCTATTCTTGACTGCCAGAAAATAAGTGAGGAAGAATATAAAAAAATCCCTAATCCTCTTGGAATTGTTGGAGATATTGAAATTGAAAATGACTTAATAAATATTGCAAGAGTAGGTTCTATACACAGTTGATATTCTTCAACTAACGGGTGCTTTACTTCAAGAAGGAGTAAAGCTTTTTTCTTATTGAACTAAAGGGACAGGTTAGTTGAACAACAAAAATATAAAACGAGGGAACTAAATGAAGACAAACGAACAAGCAATATGGGGAATAATTAAAGATGTTTTTTCTTATGTTAAGTACCTCACCCTTTCAAAAGAAGAAAAGACTGAAGTTAATATAAGATTAGTTAAAGATAAATACTGGTTCCAAGAACTAATGCTTAATGAACCATCTATACTTAAATTGGTAGATGGAGATAAAGAATTTAGGCGATATTTCTCATCGAGAAAAATGGTTAGAAAATTGTTAAGGGACAAAGAAGAACGGCAGCGTTTTAAAGGACTTTTAAACGATAGATTAAATTGACTAACGGGTGCTTTACTTCAAGAAGGGTATAGCATTTTTTCTTATTGAACTAAAGGGGCAGTTTAGTTCAATAAGAGACGTTGAGGTTCTATGTCGCATTTGACACATAATGAGCAACAACTCTATTTTCTTGCATCTTCATATCTAGCATCTTTATTTCTAAATAGAAGCCAAGTAAAAAAAATGTTTAATGAAACCATGATGATGTCATGACCAAGTTGCCCACCTTCAATTGTATGTAAATTATTCATTATGGCAATTGGGATTACAAGCAATAATAAAATGCACAAAGCAATCCAATGTAAATTAATCCATATTTTTCTAAACATATTTCCACTCCTTATAAGAACACTTACCAATTTTAATTGAGTGTTTATAATATGTAAAGAATGTGTCATAGTTCGACCATAATGTGCAGTAGAAGAATAGGTCTTTATTCAACTAACGGGTGCTTTACTTGAATGGCGTAGGGCTGCCAAGACAGCTCGTTCTACTTATTTCACTAACGGGGCAGTTTAGTTGAACTATATGTAATTGGAACTTTATTGGTTGGTTAACGTATTCATTACAAGGGTTAGAATCTTCTATTAATCTTAGTGGGCAGGGGGAAAATGGATTTGGAACATAATAAATCAAATGCTAAATATGAGAAAAAGAAATTTAATACATTGATAAAGGTTCTCTTAATTTTTGGTTTGTTATTTCTTGCACTTGTCGGATATGGATTTTATTGGGCGTTCTTTGATATGAATAGGTTACCAACTGGAGAATATCTAACTGAAGAGATATCACCTAATGGAAAGTACACAATAGAAGCATATGTCACCAATGGAGGGGCAACAACGGCATATTCTGTTCGTGGTGAGTTGGTATTCAATGATAAAGATAATAAAACTAAAAATATCTATTGGAACTATCGAGAAGATTCCGCAGATATTTCTTGGAGAGACAATAACACAGTAATAATTAATGGACATACGTTAGATGTGCGAAGGGACAAATTTGATTTTAGAAATCAATAAGATTTTCCCTTCTTGTTAAACTAAAGGGTGCTTTACTTCAAGAAGGAATAGGATTTTTCACTATATAACATTGCAATTGATGTAAGAATCACGAATAACAAAAAGGACTGATTTAAACTTGAAAAGTAGATTCTCAATCGAAAAGGCAGAATGGTCGGATGAAAGAGAAAACCAGTATAAAAAGGACTGCTTTAACATTGTTTTTAATTTTGGAGATAAGATGAAAACTAATGATAATACAGTGTATATAATTAAAAATGGAGAGGAAATAGAGATAGAAAAACCTCTAAAACAAAAAACATTTTGGTATGAAACGTGGTTGAAATTCAAGGATTTTTACCAGATAGATTGAATATAATTTTTCACTAACGGGTGCTTTACAAAATTTGGCCATCATTTTGATGGGCAATATTTTATCTTCAAAACATTAAGTTGATCTCAGATATGCATTGTGAAATGTTACACTTAAACTAAAGCGGCATTTTACTTGAAGAAGTCAAATAAAAAAGTCGGTTCCTTAATGTACAGGGGAATTCGACTTTTTTATGTTTGAATTTGCTTAGCGTACAAAACTTCCGAAATGTTGGCGATTCACCATTTAGTGTTTTTCTGTTTCAAAAAGCAAATGATAAAAATCAATTTTAAAATCTTCAATGTTTGTATTCATATATTGATCATAAAGTTTTTGACATACTCTATCCGTTGGGTAGTGAATCTTATCTTTACCATCTGTTGCAGCTGTATAGATTACTTCAACTGCTTCATCAGCTAATGGGAATTGTGCATTGCCATCCAAAAGATACTTTCTTTGATTCTCTGATGCCTTTTCATATCCTGTAACATCTTTATGGGGAACTTGGAAAGGTGTATGTGTTCCTCCGGGAATCATGACTTTTACTGCAACATTAAATGGCTTTAATTCATAATAAATAGATTCACACATCGATGTTAAAGCTCTTTTAGCAGCACCATAAACACCATCTAATGGAAGTGCGATAATTCCTGCCAATGAAGTTGTTGTTAAAATTGTTCCACTTTCACGCTTCTTGAAATACGGAATAAATTCTTGAGTGACTAGCATCGTTCCGATCACATCAGTATTGAATAATTGATGAATTTCTTCTTCTGTTGCTACTTCCATTGGTGCCATTAACCCATAACCAGCATTATTAAACAAAACATCAATATCATACTTTGAAATTGCTTCTTGACATGTTTCGTGAATTTGTTTTGAGTTTGTCACATCTAAAGGCATAATTATAACATTTGGAAGTTTAGCTAAGTCCTCTCCTTTTGTTAAATTACGCATAGTTGCAATGACTTGCCATCCTTTTTCTGCAAAATATTCAGCTGTTGCTTTACCAATACCTGATGATGCTCCTGTAATAAAAATTGTTTTCATAAAAACATTCTCCTTTTGATCTTATTTGCAATAGCTTTGAATTATTGTTTCTGAAAACATTATATGTTAGTATGCATCATAATTAAAATTCTATTTTTATGATGAGGAGATAATCAATAAGTGATGTTGAACCGCAACCTTGAAATATTTATAAAAGTAGTTGAATATGGAAGTATTACCAAATCTGCAAAAACTTTGTATATAACTCAACCAGCAGTAAGCAATGCTCTTTCCAAATTAGCAACTGATTTAAATGTGAAATTGTTTTTCCGTGATAAGAGGAATGGACTTTTATTAACAGATGTTGGTCATAAAATATTGACCCTGGCTAAACAGATGCAGGATATTGATAATAGAATTTACCAAGCAGCATATAAGGAGAATAATTTAATTGAGGGACGATTACGAATTGCTGCTCTTACCTCTCTTACGTCTACAATCGTATCAAAAGCATTAAAAAAATATCGTACTCTATATCCCGATGTTACAATAGAAATCAAAGAGGGGACCCCGAATGATATTTTTAGGATGGTTGAAGACCATACAGTAGACTTTGCGGTTTCGTGTTCGCCATTTGGAAAATTTGATTCTATTACATTGATTCACGACCATATTGTGGCTATGCTCCCTGAAGACAATAATGCAATATCATCCATAGATTTGAATATGCCACCCAATACACTGATCATTAATAAACCCGCTTATGAAACGATTATTGAACATATCCCTTATAATAAAATTGTAAATGCAGATAAGATTTTATTAGTTCAAAATGCGGAAACGGCTATCAATATGGTGGCTGATGCTATTGGCATTGGTATCATTTCGGAATACACCTTAGATACTTTGGCAAGAGGATTTTCAAAATATCCTATCAGTCCCACAATATCATTTGATATTGGAGTGTTTGCAAACGATTTAGATGATTTAACCCCTGTTGCATTTGAATTTGTTCGTATAATAAAGGAAAATTCATAGGTTGTTACTGACATTTTCTGTTTAGATAAATTATTTGCCAAGGAGTCTTACACTGGTAATATTTTGATTATTGGTTGATTTATTATAGAGGATGTTCGTTCAGTTAAATTTAATCAAATTATATCAATAGAGGAATCTTATAAACCACAATTGCTTATGTATTATTGGAAACATCTAAAGTGCCTTGTTGCACTAACGGGTGCTTTAGCAAAATAAGGCTGTCTCCTGACAGCCTTTATTGTTGTTATTCAATTAAAGGGGCAGTTTAGTTGAAGAAGAAATTTGAGATATAGTATATAAAAATCACTAAAAAGAGGTAGTAAAATGATATATCAACTGTATTTTAGTGTGT
This sequence comes from Psychrobacillus sp. NPDC093180, assembly GCF_044754065.1. Taxonomy (NCBI): domain Bacteria; kingdom Bacillati; phylum Bacillota; class Bacilli; order Caryophanales; family Bacillaceae; genus Psychrobacillus; species Psychrobacillus sp. NPDC093180. Next base: position 262,660 of record NZ_JBIVOJ010000005.1, read on the forward strand.
CTGATGAACATGAAAAAATTGATTATTGGGTTCCTTTGATGAATTATTTTTTATCACAATCAGATACCATAGAAATCCATTGTTGGAATGAAGAAGAAGTTGTTGTCGAGGAAACAAAATCAGTACTTAAAGGCTCATTTGAAACAATCACGGAAAACAACCTTACTATTTTCAAGGGAAATAAAGTACTAGATGTTGTAAAACATTTATTGTCTAACAATGTAAATATGGAAGGAAAGATAAAATGGTTCTCTATTTTTCTAAGTAAAAATTCCACTACTATTTTTCATTCCGAACATTGGGGTATGGAATTTTTTGCACCCAATGTTAACGAAAAAGATATAGCCTTCATTAAATCGGTAATGCCTATCGACACGAACTTTAATCAGTATAAATAAACCAGATTACTACTCCCTTCTTCAACTACTATGGAAGAATGGAATTTTTTATTCCATATTCTGTGGTGAAGCAAGGCTTCATGGATGGCTAACTGGTGCTTTACTTCAATAAGAATAATGTCTTATCACAAGGAAATACTACTTATAATTAGGTAGGTGATTAGATGAAAAAAATATCAGTAATTTTTTTACTATTGCTATTATGTCTAACAACGGTGTTTTATGTAAATTGGGAAAGTTCAACAAAAGCAAAGTTTGCAGAGACAAATGAAAACACCGTAGTAGCGACATTATCTGCTAAAGTAACAACAACTTTTGAAGAACATGGTACACCAATTAGTAACTCTCGAATTATTGTAATAAATTCATTAGGTGAGATAATTGGAACAGAATTAACAAATTCTGATGGCGAAGCAAAAATACCTGTTTCAGTTCACAAGGACCCTAGGTTCCTAATGAAAAACATGGGGGAAGTTACTGTAATAGCAGTTGCAAATGGGTATAACGAGCATATTAACTTCAGTGTTCCAATAAATGAATTTAGCGATAATACAGGAAGTGTTTCAATTCCTCTTTGGAAAATAGACCCTAACAGACGAAATGAACCTCAATTTATCCACGGAAGTTTTCATCGTTTAACTGTTTTTGAAATGCTTGATTATTATGCAAAAAAAATAGGATTAAAGAGACAAAATATCAAAGAAGATTCTATATTACCAGTTCCTTGTTCAACTAACGGGTGCTTTAGCAAAATATGGCCATCATTTCGATGGTCTATTTTTATGTCCAAAACATTAGATATGCATTGTGAAATATTACACTTAAACTTAAGCAGCAGGTTAGTTGAATAAGATAACAAAAGGAGTATTTTTTTGGATAACCAATAAACATGTCGTTTTGATATAGATTATAGAAACGGAGATGTTGAAATTAAATTAAATGGAGATGGTCAAGATATCTATTTCATATTTATGATTGCATTCGTTTCAATACCTTCGTTTTTTTATGTACTTTTACAGCTATGGAACGGGAAAACAAACAAAACTGAAATAGACGGTTTCGGTTTTGCGGTGAGATATTATTTAACTGTAGAGGAGAAAAATCTATGTATTGAACGTCTAACTTTTGGCGAAAATAGTCAACCGATTTTTTACAATTATAAATTTGATTTTGAGAGATTTGCTAAAGCATTAGATAAAGGATTTTCTGAGTATCTTCAAGAACAAAGAAATAAAGGAATACTTCCCCTTAAAGTTGAAGAACATTCTCACCCCTTATCGAAGCAAGTAATTAAAGAATATGAAGAATTCTCGACCATCATCAATGAGGGTAAATTAAATACTAATAGGATATTTGGATGGGAGGCGGTGGAAGGTAATATTTTGCTAGATGATTCTCATGCAGGTTTCTTTCTAAACTCTGAAAAGGAAGGTATGCAATTTATCATAAAAAGAGATTACACAAGAGTTTATAAACTGGGTATATTTGTTATATGTTACCGTGGAAAAGGAATAGAAGAAACAGTAGTACAAACAGTATTTGAAAATATGGTAGATGCGGTTAATTGTGTGGAGTTACTGGTTCAAAGCTTAGAAAATGGTTATGGTAAAGATACATTAGGTATTTAAAAGAGAAGTTGCTTATCAAATAACGGGTGTTTTACTTCAAGAAGGAGTAAAGCCTTTTTTCTTATTGAACTAACGCAACAGGTGAGTTGAAGAAGGTGTAGAATAAATCACTAAAAATACAATTTAAAAGAGGGATATTATGGACCACTACCAAATTGTAAAAGAAGTAATTAATGAATGGGACCCGAAGCACCTTTTACGTTACACATCTGAGGATGAATATGATCCAGAAATAAATCTCATTGTTTCGCTATTACCAACTGTAACTTCTGTTGAAGAATTAGCTGTAGTGATACAAAATGTCTTTGATAAGATGTTTTCAGTTAGTGAAGCACATTCGATTAATAATTGTTATCCAAATGCATTAAAAATTTGGAACAAAGTTAATAACAAATTTCCAAATGTAAAAAAACGACATAATAAAAAGTAATATTATTAATCTAACGATTACTTTACTTAAAGAAGGAGTAAAGCATTTTTCTTATTGAACTAAAGGGGCAGTTTAGTGCAACAAGGACTATCGTCAGATTTACAACGCTAAGTAAAGAAATGTTACCAAACGACGCCTTGGGAATGTTATAATGATAGCTTTTGAAACTTTTATAATTGAATCAACGTAAATATAGTAATTATTGTAGGGAGGGAGAGAGGAAGGGATTTTTATTTATTATTTTTTATTTAGTTTAGGTGTGTTATTTGTTATAGGCAGTGCGATTTTTTTTATTCGTATGTATAGAAAGAGAGAAATTAAGTTTTGGTCGACGATTAAAATGCTCAGCGGTTTTCTAATAGGACTCCTAATTTTATGGATGACTGTTCCAAGTTTAAAATATGTAATAACGAAAGACTTTGATGTTGTTAATGGCAAATGTACGATAGAAATATCTTCATCTGGTCGTTCTTCTGATTCGACATTTAATATGATTGATACCGATGATCAATTTAGTTTCAGAGAGATTCCTGAACTTGATGCTTATGGCAAATCAATCCCTTATTACTGTGAGATTACGGTGACCAAAGACCATATGTGGGAAATGGATTATAAAATTTACGATTTAAAGACAAGAAAGCTTATGGATTCACGCAAAGGTGAGTAGCTTTTTCTTTGAAAAAATAAGAAGAACAATTATACATACGCAGCTGAAAAAACGTTCCCAAATAAAAGTTTGAGATTACATATAACCTCTTAGAATCTCTAGGAGGTTTCTCTTTGTTTAACTTTAACAGCTTTTTATGCAAAGTCTTTTGAAGACGGATACCACAAGACTTTCTTTATACTTCACCCTCAGAGTTGTGAACTTATATTGGAGTGTGAAGATTTCGACTCATATACAGAATGTACAAAAGAAGAGGATTAGTTTAGTTTATGAAACATTGTACTTAAACTAACGGGTGCTTAGTTAAAGTTCAATGAGTTACTTTAGCAACTCATTTTTTATTGAACTAAAGGGGCATATTAGTTGAACAACGAAAATATCAAATCGACTCTTTTATTGTACTAACGAGTTTCTATAGAGAGGACAGAAAAATAAAAATGAAATATTTTACTAAAGAATGGTATGAACTGTGTCAAAAAACAAGTTTTCATTTACTTTTAGAGGAAGAAAACCAAGCTGAAACATTTTCAGAAGAGTTTTTTCTACACCTTTACAACACTGAGTTAAATACTTGGCTTAATTTACAAGAAGAAATTGATTCTATAATGAAAAATAACGAAACAGTAAATACAGATGATAATAACGAGTATGAGCCTTTTAATAGAGATAAGATAATCGAACAATTTCATGATGGTTTCATTCATAATCAAGAGCATTTAAAAAGGGAATTACCAGAAACTATATTAAATCAGATAGCTGATTTAAGGGTATTTGCTTTAAATAAAGCAACTCGTCCGGTTATGAACGCTGTAATTCAATTTTGTGAGAATAATGAAAGATCCGTAACCGCCACGAGCGAGGATTATAGAAAATACATAGAAGAAGCCTCTAATACATTAGACAAAGAGATTATTAAGAGATTTAGATTTCATGATTGTACTATAATAAAATCTGTTCAGAATGATATGTCCTTAACATTATTCCTTGATAATACAGGTGGATTTACAAATATAGTTGAAGTCAATTTTGAAAATTTTGATATTATAAAGCAAGATGATTTATTGGAAGACACATGGTGGCTGTATGAAGAAGTATACAAAAGAAATGACACATACGAGTTTCACGTCTTGCTTCAAAATAACAAAACGGGTTTAATGGACTTTATTATTTCTGCTGATCAAGTTTCCTTTACAAGTAACCAAAAAAATCTTTAGTAATTCTCGGACTTAAAGGGATAGATTTTTGCTTATTATTATTCAACTAACGGGTGCTTTACTTCAAGAAGGAGTAAAGCATTTTTTTATTGAACTAAAACAGCAGGTTAGTCGAAGAGTGTGGTTTAACTTGTGTTCACAAATCGGTCTATTTTGTTAACTATATAAAATTGACTGACATTTATAAATATTGTGATAAAATAGTTGTAAAGGGGTGGACCTTGTGGATAAAAAGAAAAAAATATTTATATTTGCTTTCGTAATGGGTGTTATTTCAACAGCCTTCGTAATACCATTGCTGAGTGCGTTGGGCGCTCCTTCGTTTGATGTGGTATTAACTGTCCTATTTGGAGAAGGAAATATCTGGGCTTCAGTCTTTTCTATAATATTAATCCTTCTAATCACTGTTGGTGCCGGAAAAGCTATAAAAAGCTACACCTAAAACAGCAAAATCAGATAAGGCTTCTTAAGTTTCTGTTCTTATTAAGATAACGGGTGCTTTACCTCAAGAAGGATGAAGCATTTATTTCTTATTGGACTTACAGTGCAGTTTAGCGGAAGAAAAGGTTTTTTAGAAGCGTGATGAATATAGTTAATAAATGGTGATAATTCTATTCAACATTTTCTTGGAGGAGAGATAATTTGAAGAGAATCATGATTTTATTGTTTACAATAATGCTTTTTACAGCTTGTTCGGAAACTACAAATAATGATTATAGATTTAGTGGAGAAAGTGAACATTGGGAAGCTGAATACTCCTATAAAGGAACAGAGAAATGGGGAGAAAAAGCAGGAAAAAAAACATATTCAAACCAAGATAACTTTGAATTTGTATTAAAATATAAAGATTCTTTAGAAGAGTTGTCTTCATTACAAAAACTTGAATACTCATATGAAACTAATAGTAGTGGTGGGAAAAACACTGAAGAGTTCACGGAACCCCCGCAAACAGTAATATTTTCAACTTCAGGTGCTTCAAAAGGTGGGGCAAAGGTAAGTGAAGACGAAGTTATAAAAGTAAATGTAAAATGGGACGACTTTGAAGAGTCATTTGAACTGCACAATAAGAGTAAGTAACTCTGTTGGACTACCGGGTGCTTTAGTTAAACATGGCCATCATTTTCGATGGTCTATTTTTGCGTTCAAAACCTCAAGTAGAGCTCAGAAATCCATTGTGAAATTACACTTAAACTAAAGCAGTAGTTTGATTGAACAGGGTTAGCTTTTAATAACAAATAATATAGTAAATAAATCAAGGGGGAAATAGTATGACACAAAATGTTTATAGAATTATAGGAGCGATATGTATTTCACTCAGTGGTATATTCTTTACTGCTGAAAGAATTGCTGAAAGATTGTCTGTTGCTGTTACTGATGCTGGATTCGCTTCTGCGGGAATTTCAACATCTGGTATGATGAATTACCCTGGTTTTTTTGATAACTTTTTTGTCTGGTTCTTTTTCTTAATTGGGTTAATACTAATAGTTATTGGGGTTTCAAAAAGAGAATAAAATACTGAGGAACTTCAACTACCGGCTGCTTTACTTCAAGAAGGGGTAAGGCTTTTTTTCTATTGAACTAAAGAATAAGATTGTTTAATAAGAAGTGAAAAGTAGGAAATACTAATACATGAATTTTCGAACAGAATGGAGGTAGAAAACTGATACGTTTAGTAATTGTCTTAATCCTGTTAAATTGTTACCCAATGATAATTATGGCAAAAGAATTAAAGTATAATCATGATAGCAAAACCATATCCGAAATACAGGAAGAAGTTGACTTTAACGTTTTAAGTCCAAAAAAGATTCCTGATGATTGGACATTAGATACCAAAACTTCCCCTTGGATAATGCTACATTATATGGATAGCAAGGACTCAAAGTTGATGGTCGTCATTGATTTAAGAAAAGGATTTCGATTATTCGATGACGATTTTCCTTATCATCAGCAAGTTGATATAAACGGAAACAAAGGTTATTTTCAGGAATGGGGAGACAGTGGTGAATTTGATAAAAATGGAGACACCATCACAGGTGGCTTACTTAATTGGATTCAAGATGGTACTTCTGTAGAAATGAATAGTTCCAGATTATCCAAAGAACAAATGGTAGAAATTGCAAGGTCAATGAGATAACGTTTTTCAACTAACGGGTCCTTTACTTAAAGAACATTGAGCTGCCTATGTGGACTTTTTTCTTATTGAACTAAAGCGGCATGATAGTTCAATAAAGTAGTGTTGGAGTTCTTGATATCTTAAAGGGCTAGAGGCGTTAATCTAATAATGGATTAACGTTCTTTTTTTGTGGAAATTTAAATCTTGAAGTAAAACGTGACGTTTTCATTTTAATTTACGTCTAAGTATATAAAAAGGGGTGAACATTTTGGAACAAGAAGAATTAGCTAAATGGTTTGATCAATACGGTGAATCCGTTTTAACCTACATACTATTAATATTGAAAGACTATCAACATGCAGAAGACTTAACGCAGGAAACTTTTATAAAAGCTTATAAAAATCAACATAAATTTGAACAGAAATCGACGGTGAAAACGTGGTTATTCTCTATTGCTTTTAATGTGACAAATGACCATTTTCGAAAAAAACATCCTTTACAACATTATTTGGATATTACAAAAACAGAAAAAGATTACAAGCCAATACCTGAACAAATCGTAGTAATGAATGATCAAACTGAACAATTATATAGGGCCATTCAACAATTAAAACCTTCTTACAAACATGTGATCATTTTGAGGAAATTAAAAGAATTCTCTACGGAGGAATCATCTATCATTTTAAACTGGTCTGAAAGTAAAGTGAAAATGACTTTAAAAAGAGCTTTAGCTGCACTTAAAAATGAATTATTAGATGGAGGGTTTACCTATGAGAACTTTTTTAGATGAACAATTTAGTGATTTAGAACAAGAATTAAAGATAACACACAAATCCAAAAATATATTAAGAAAAAAAATATTAGAGAATACAGTTACAATCCCCAAAAAAGTTCTTAAAAATAATCGAGTTTGGCAATATAATACTATCACTGTCATTTTAATAGTAGCCGTTATAATTTTTCTTGCTATACAGCCATTAGATACAATGAAGCAAGCCGAAAATAAAGTGTCAGGTAGTAATGAGATATTTGAACCAACAGAAGTTGAGATTAATGAAAATTTCGCAACACAAGCAGAATTAAAAACAGAAATAGAAAATAATGACTTTCTGAATAGTTTTAATAAAGTTGACGTTGCTTTGAAAGAGGAATCCCCAAATAGTTATTATTTCAAAGAGAATATGGATTTACACAATGGGGATCTTTTTTTATTAAATAGAAAAAATAATGGTTTGCATTTAAAAAAAGGAGATTATGTTGAGATAGATTTATCCATGATACCTGATGGCTTCAGTCATACTGTAGTTGGATATATATTAGATGGGAAATATACAGAGACTTTTTCGGAACCCGTTACTGATAAACTGATAACCTCTTTTGAAGTAGATGAGGATGGGGAATATATAATTTGTATAATCGGGGCTAATGCAAACTTTATAACAATTACGGGTGGAGTTATCTCAATAAATTAAGTTTGATATATCTATGGACAGGTATGCTCTTTTAGAAAAAAACATTAAATCTATTCTATTCGTCCACTTATCTTTGGGCACAAGTGTTGTGATTATATTTATATTGTTTCTTGAATCAAGATTTATTTTCATAAATTTCACTTCTTAGTTGCATCAACCCTTATCTCATTCATTGGATGGGGATGGACGAGATTTTAAGAATATATTTTAGGGAATTTCAAGGGTAAATTATTATTCCTTTAATATTAATTAGGAAATCTAAAAAATGAGACCTTTTTCAACTAATGGTGCTTTACTTCAAGAAGGAGTCAGACATTTTCTTTATTGAACTAACGCCGCCGGTTAGATAATTTAAGAAGCAGATATAATAAGATGTCAGGAAGAGATAGTTAATAATAATATAGGGCAAAACTTGGAGGAGACTCTAAGCTTGGAAAAGGAGAGTGTTGAATGAATAAAATAATTTTTCCCATTTTCGCCATATTGATTGCTGTGGTTTTGGCTGGATGCAATAGTTCCTCCAGAACGCTTAGTCAACCAGAAGGTAAAATTATTGTAGATGACGCATCCTATTTAATGATTCAAAGTAATTACGAATGGAAAGAAGGCGACATTGAAATTAAGACACAAAGTTCTCCCGATGTATATGAATTAGTTGATTATTTCAAAACACTAGAAGTAGAAAAAGGAGATATATTAAAATTTGAAATTGATAAGAATCCTACTTCCATTACGGTAACTAAACTGAATGAAGATGGGTCAATTGATAATGTTGAAATTAAAGATAATAAAATAACCGCGCCATCTAAAGAGGGGTATTATATTTATGAACTTCATACAATTTGGGATAGAGGAAAAGAAAATTTCGTTTTTGATATTAATGTAAAATGAAAGTAGATTAGAGCTGTGGAACAATCCTAGAGCTTTTTTAGCTTTATACGAAGCTATTTCTAAACTTAACTCCAGATTCCATGGTATGTTTTACTATGGATTCTAGCTGTATCTTATCATTTTACAAAATCAAATGGAAGAAGGAGATTTATTAATGGTTATATTAAAAGATGACCCAAAAGATCCTATTTGTGAAGTTGAACTAAATATAGAGTCAGTTACTGAACAAAGTGTAGTTTTCCATATATGTTTCCGTTCTGGTCACATTTTCCCTACTGTTCATTCCAGAAGAATAAGATGTTTGAAAGAAGATTTTCTTGAAATGTTAGGTGATTTAAAACAACTTAATAATACGCATTTAAGCATGCTAGAGCATAAAGATCCAGGATTGTGTATTTACCACATCCCTCATTTTGGCACTTATTACTATCCTACACACGGTTTTCTAGTTCCTGATAAAGAGTCTGTAAGTGAGTGTCAATATACATTAATTTTTGTTTTAGATGCAGGCGAAATGAATCATTCAAGAGCAACAGGGAATGGTCCTGCATTATGTCTAAAAGTTAATATGGAACAAATCAATGAATTCTCAGATAGTTTGGCACATCAGGTAAATAGCTTTGAGTTGTAACTAAATGACCTTGTTTATATCAACTATGAATTACAAATGAACATTTTTAATGCAAGAGTTTAAATAGTAATAAAAAGCAAGTTCATATTCGAACTTGTTTTTTAAATCTGTATATTTTAAATTTATCTACTCTCTTCGTAAATTTTATCAGCACTAGCATATAACCCATTCATCTTTTAAAGGGTGATTATGCAGGATAATCGATGTCCAATAGCCATCACGTAAAAAGTGTAAATCTTCCACACACTACGATCACCTACTTTGTTCTTTTTCAATTGTACAAGTTATAGTCATAAATGATACCAATCATACAGCAGCCTTACGAAGAATTGCATAGTTAAACAATTAAACTAACGCGACAGTTTAGTTGGATAAGCAATTACCAGTAGGATAGTTCAAGAAAAAGTATAATATTCTGAAACTAATAGAATGTTCAATCGTAAATTATTTATTGAATGTTTAAAAGAGAGGCTGAAGTTAAGAGGTATACTTTCTTATTTGAACTATTAAAGTAAACGAGGAAGTGTAAAGATGGATCAGCGAAAAAAATATTGGCCAAAACTCGTTGTGATAGTTACAGGAATATTCTTGTTCCTAGTAGTTGGATTAGTAGTTGGAGCTTTCTGGCTTCTCGGTGAATTTAGGGAGTCATTAGTCACCGATAAAAAAGAAGAGGAAAAGATAACGGCTCAAGCAAAACAATACCTACAAACAGAATATCCAAACATGGATTACGAATTTTCGTATGTCCTTTATGATGTTGGGGAGCAGCACGGTAATTTCGATTATGCTGCAATAATTATAAATAAAGAAACACAAAAATCGTTCATGGTTTATGAAAACAGATTTACCAAAAAAGTAGAAGATGATATCTCTATTCAAGAAGCAACAAAATTCATTGAACAAGTTACCCCGAAAGTTAAAAGTTATATAAATGAAAAATTCGGAGAAACACAGGGGATAGCATTTACACCTTCGGATGATATAGAAGGCATACCTGCACTTAATGTCAACTTAAATAACAAAAAAGAAGAAATAAACGAAGAAATGTTTCTATCTTTAATTGATTATCTACAGCATGAATTAAATATAGAACATGCAACTGTAAATATTATGTACCATAATCAAGTTGAAAGCTGGTCTGAAGAATTTTGATCTATATATTAGATTTTAGGTTCGACGGTGGTGAAACTACATCTAACCAATTGAAATTTTAATAAACAACAGCAGACTGAAATAATTAGACATGTATAAAAAATTGCCTCCATAAAAAGGCAATCGCTATGAGGGAGAAGATGTTGTTAGAAAGTACATTATGTTTAATATGATGAGGATTACTACTATAGCTATTGCTCCCTTTTTCAGACCTATTCCTCCCTTATTTGTTATATATTAAATCTATTAATGCGGAACCAAAAATATTCTACTAATATGTCTATTCAAAAACAACAATCTTTACGAAAACAGCCTCATTTAACCATCACTTGTATATCTAATGGATATAGCTTTGTTGAATTAACGCGGGCTTAAGTTAAACAAGACCATCATTTCAAAGTTCTTTTATTCGTCAAAAATTTTGAAAAATTCCCAATAATATTGAAACCTTAATTGAATTCAAACGTATTAATGTATGGGAGCAGCTAATTGAATAAAAGTACTGGAACAGGTTTGTAGGGTAGTTAGTATCGAAAAATGTGGGAGGGGTAAATCGTGTCTAAAATAGATCTATTGACGGTTACCCACGATCCCACTGGAAAGAAAAGGCATTCAATGAGTTACAAATAGAATTTGAAGGTATTTATTCGGAGCTGTTCATCGCGATTAGTGAAGAGTCGTCAATTGAATTAATTAAGGAAATGGAAATTAGCATGTTTAACGTTAAAATAATTCCTAAAGAAGGGGCAGCACAGGCACGTAGAAATGTTTTAGATTTTGGTCTCACTGGTAAAGGTCAATATTATCATTATTGTGATTTTGATCGAATATTAACTTGGGGAAAGAACCACTTAGAGGAATTAAAAAATGTTGTATTAGACATTCCAAATCATGATTATCAAATTTTAGGTCGTACCGAAAGAGCAATGCAAACACACCCTGTCGAATGGATTGCAACAGAAAAAATTACAAATAATATCTGTTCTTTAGAACTAGGAAAACAAGTTGATATTACAGCTGGTTCTTGTTCTTTTTCAAGGGAAAGTGCTGAATACATAAACAGTTATTCCAAAGAAAAAATGACAGATGCTGAATGGGCAATGATTGCATTTAGAATAGCAAAGTTAGACATAGACTATCGACCTGTGGAAGGCTTGGAATATCACGAAGAAACGAATGGAATCTCAAGGATTATTAGTGATACTGAAAAATGGTTAAGCCGATTGAAACTTAGTTTAATTATCAGTGAAACCGCAAGTAAAACAGGCAAATAATATTCCTTTCTCAACCAACTATTGCTTTACTTCAAAAGGAGTAAAGCATTTTTTCTTATTAAACTACTGTTCAGGTTACTTGAAGAAGGGGTGCACATAACAATACATATGATTTGGGGTGAATTTACTTAAGGATCAATAATTTAATAATAATTATTGAATGGACAATTGCGAGAGTTTACGAGGATTTTTCATTTGCAAGGGCACTAGATAATACGCTAAAGCAATAGGTTAGTTCAATAAAATTTTAAAGACAACAAGTAAATCACTAGAAGGAGTGTTGTAATTGAAAGTTTTCTCTAAACTTTTTACAAGTACAAATATTAGTAGCATGAATATGTTTCTTGGTTTTTTGATTTTGTATACGATTATTTCAGATATAGAGCCTAATATATTTGTTATTGCAATTATTACAATACTTTTTTGGTTAGCGAATTCATTGCAAGTTACCAAAGAAAACAGGAAGTAATACACTCCTATAATTACAAGGCTCTATTCTAGTTTTTTAGTAGATAGTATTGAAACAACTACTGCTGCAGTACTTGCTTCTTTAGGGACGGTGCATGAGAAAATTATGAAAGAAAGAAGGTGATTCCATGCGAAAAATTCCCAATAAACGTGCACAAAGTGTGAAGGTGAAACAACGTTCAACTATTACATTTCGTATGAACATACTGTTTTTCTCGATATTTATACTTTTTACAGTGCTAATACTAAGATTAGGCTATTTACAAATCGTTAAAGGGGAAGAGTATACAAGTAAATTGGCCCAAGGTGAAGAATTCCCGGTAAATACTAGTGTACCCCGTGGTCGAATTTTCGATAGTGAAGGACGGATTATGGTTGATAATCTTCCATTACGAGCTATAACGTATACAAAAATGCAAACAACGAAGTCCAAAGAAATGTATAAGATTGCAGAAAAATTAAGCGTTTTAATAGAAAAGAAACCAAACAATATTACCAAGAGTGATTTGCAAGATTTTTGGTTGAAAAAATATCCAAAAGAAGCCCTTAAGTTGGTGACGGATAAAGAGCGTAAAGCGATAGAAGCAGATGATAAATTAGATAAAACAGAGAGGAATAGAGCAATCGACCGTTTGACTCGAAGTCGAATTACGGAAGAACAGCTGAATTCTTTTAATCCAGAAGAATTAGAAATAATTGCTATATTTAGAGAAATGGCCTCTGGATATGCACTATCTCCTCAAATTATTAAAGGAGATGACGTAAAAGAAGAGGTAACAGTGGAAGAATTTGCACGAGTCTCAGAAAGGCTGGGTGAATTAGAGGGAGTTAATACGACAACCGATTGGAGAAGAGTAAAAACTTCTTCACTAGCTATATTGGGCACAACTACATTGCCAAAAGCAGGTATTCCAAAAGATCGATTAGATTATTTTCTATCCAGAGGCTATTCTCGAAATGACCGTGTAGGTACAAGTTATATAGAACAACAATATGAGGAAGTGCTCCAAGGTCAAAAAAGTGTGGTCACTAATATTACGGATGGAAAAGGAAGAGTTAAAGATATTCAGACAGTTTACGAAGGTAAACCTGGAAGAGATTTAGTGTTAACAATGGACAGTGAAATTCAATTGGCGCATGAAGAAATACTAGCAGAAGAACTACTTAAATTTAGTAAAAACAGTGGTGGTCATTATTTGCAGAATGCTTATTTTATCATGATGGATCCTTATACAGGAGAGGTACTTTCACTAGTAGGTAAGCGAATTGGAAAAAATGAAGAAACGGGTGCAAAAGAAATAGATGACTACGCATTTGGTGCATTTACAAATGCATATGAAGTGGGATCCACTGTAAAGCCAGGTACCGTACTTACAGGTTATCGTGAGGGTGTATATCCAATCGGAGGCTCATTGGTTGATGAACCGATCCGAATAAAGGATTCGCAACCAAAAAGCTCTGTATTTAACCGATTAGGAAGTGTTCGAATCAACGACTTACAAGCGCTAGAGCTATCTTCCAACGTATATATGTTTAAAACGGCATATGGAGTTGCCGGCAGTACTTATAGACCAAACCAGCCTATTAATTTTGGGACAGATGCATTCCTTAAAATGAGAAGTGGTTATGCTCAACTTGGACTCGGAGCATTAACAGGTATAGATTTGCCTGGAGAAGTGAGCGGAAAGACAGGTGGATTTGAAGATGGTAAGCTGCTGGATTTAAGCATTGGACAGTTTGATACGTACACTACATTGCAATTAGCCCAATTTGTTTCTACGCTTGCTAATGGTGGGAATAGAATTCAACCTCATGTAGTCAAGGAAATTAGAGAGCCTTCTGAGGATGGCATCCAGCTTGGTAACGTAGTAAAAGAAATTACGCCAACTATATTAAACACAGTAGATAACTCACGTGAAGAAATCGAACGTGTTCGTCAAGGTATGAGACTTGTATATTTTAGTCGAAAAGGAACTGCTTATAAAGCCTTTGGAAGCGCTCCATTTACTGGGGGAGGAAAAACAGGCACAGCTCAAGCTAGTTACTTTGATGCAGAATTGTGGGAATCATTTAGTACTGTAAACTTAACCCATGTCGGTTTTGCGCCATACGATAATCCCGAAATAGCATACGCACTCGTTATCCCACACGCTTCGTTGGAGTCATCATACAAAACAAATTTTTCTACGCCTTTAGCACGAAGACTTGTCGATAAATATTTTGAGATTAAGCAAAAAAACAATGCGACGTCTGTAAATAATTCCACTTCAGCTTCACTGATAAAACCAGCATTTACAAATGCGAAAATAGATGAAGAAGAAATAGAGGAATAACTCTCCAAAAACAAGCTAGTGTAAGATACAATTGTCTCAAAAATTGTGGTAAAAGAATATGATACGGCAATAAAATGGTGGATTAATAAAAAATGATTGATCGTGAAATATACACGATCAACCATTTTTAGTTAACAACTCCGGAGGTAGGACTCGAACCTACGACCAACCGGTTAACAGCCGGTTGCTCTACCGCTGAGCTACTTCGGAATAGTAGATATCTTACAAAGCTTATTATGAACTAAGTGTTTATAAAATATACAACCTTACACGAAAAGATAGTCAAAAAAACAACTAATATAAACCGACCATAATGCGAACTGCAAATTTTAAATTGTATATCATAACAAAAGATAAAATGGATACTTACCCACTATATTGTTCTAAGAAAGTTGAAGTATGTTGTTAAACTTGTATTCAAAATTAACGAATGACAGGGGGATTCAATGGATGCTGTGTTGTTAGATGGATGGACTCCTATATTGCTTAGCGGAATTGTGTTTGTAATTGGGATGTTTGTTATGTCCCGTAAGGTTTCAAGAAAGTCTTTATTTTCTACCTCTACTGTATTAAGTCTGATTTGTATAGGTGTGATTATTTATAGCGTATTCGGAGTTGGTGGTTGGGAAGGTATGGGACTGGGTTTATTTATGATTACTATTTTAGTAGGCATCTGGATAGGTACTGTTATTGGAGATCTCTTAAGCAGTTCAAATTTATAAGAATTACATCTTATTTAAAAAATAATACAAGTAAGGAAGCACCTACTATCTAGGGAGCTTCCTTATTTTTATCGTTCATACTTTTTGTTCATAAACCTCATTTAATCTGTTCTATTTTGGGGAACTCTGGATTTTCTAGGAGATCCTGACCACCGTGCATAAGATATAAATAAAGGCTTCCGTCAGGTATGGTCGTTGCTTTCAATAGCTGACCAGTCTCCTTAGAATAGAAATAACGATCATTATTAGTTGTTGGTGTAAGAAATTTAAAACCATTGTAATCATTAAATAACTTGTCAAAGTAACCTTCATCTACGTTCAAGAATATTATTGAATCTAATTTGTCTTGATAAAAATAAAATCTCGCAACACCATCATAATCCAATATGAAGTCTGCCCCACTACCATCCTCGTGATCATAAACTGTATAATTTGCACCTAAACGTTCTATTACTGTTGATTGAGAGTCACCTAGTGTTACTCCATTAAGATATAGAAACCCTTGTTCTTCTGAAAATGTGGGTTTGGTTAAATCTAATTGTAGATCGGTAGCTGATTGTTGTTCATTTTCTAACCAGATTTCGTTGAAGACAAACAGCATTGTGCTGATGGCTAAAACAGCCGTAATCACTATATAACGCCAATTAAGTTTTGATTTTTTTGTATTATTTTCTAATTCATTCACTACATTTCTCATGACTCGTTGTTTACTGCTTGTTAAATCCTTCACTTCTTCAGGAATAAAGTTATTCATTTAAAAGTACCTCCCATTCTATTCCTTTCAGTTGATTTCTTAATAGTTCTTTCCCGCGCCTCAATCGGGTTTTAACTGTACTTTCTGGAATAGATAAAAGATGAGCCACCTCTGTAATCGTCATTTCGTTAAAATAGAAATAAATGAGAACTTCTCGCTGTTTTAAGGGTAATTCTAAAATCGCTTCGCCAATTATTGCTTGCTCGTCTTTTCTAACCAGTTCGTCTGCATTTCTTTTCCCTACTGTTGAAAAAAATTTGTTCTGTAGTTGGATTTTTCTATAGGCCCAGCTTTTTAAATAATCCTTGCTTTTATTGACAGTCATTTTTGTTAAATAAGCCTTTAACTCTCCACGTTCTTCATAAGAATTCTGCATATGATAAAACTTTATGAATACTTCTTGTACAATGTCCTCTGCCGCCTGTAGATCCTTCACGTAGTAATAAGCCAAGCGTATTAAGGATTCTGTATATTGAAGCATTAACTCCTTTAAGTCATGAATAGTTAGCAAGATCATAACTCCTTTCGTTGTTATATATTAAACGATTACCAAATTAATAAGGTTTGGATTTTTTAAAAAAATTCAAGAAATTGAAAACATAATATAGAGATAAATCGTCCATTTAGTCATAAGGAAGGATAGGGGAGTGTTAGATGAATCGTATTTTGTTAAAGCAATAATTTCAAAAAGTTATGATAGAATATACTGATTATATTTGGATTGGTTGGCTGCTGAGGATATGGTAGAGGATGAATTTTTAACCTATTATCAGAAATGTGACTCGTATTTTAGCAAACCGTAATGTCGGGAAACCATTTTTTTTCTATCGTTTACAAGGTGAAGTCCATATGTTACTTTTGGGGTAAATATTAATAAAGGTGGTAAAAAGATGAAGTGGATTAGAATTTTAGGTCTTGTTGTCTTAACAGCTTTGTTAAGTATAGGTGGCACGTATTTTATTGTGGAAAAGAACTATGAAAAAGAAACTTCTAAAATTATTGAAAATGAATTAGATAGCAGTTTAAAAGAAGATGATAAAAGAGAGTTTGTATCGACAGTGGATTCGTCCTTTGGTGGGGAAAGTACTACTCATTCCAAGATGATTGATGAATGGACAAGTGGAAATGAACCATTTGTTGACAATCTAGTGGAAGATGTGATTCAACAAATGGCGCACCAAAAGATTATTGCTGAGGAAAAAGAAGGTTCGATTATGATAACAACAGAAAGAATCGACATTTTGATACAGATGGTAGAAGAAAATAAAGACAAATATAAGTATTATCAAGAATATTTAGATATATTAAAACGATGGAAAAAAGGTGATTTTTCAACAGTTGACGACGATCATAATGTTTTGATGCATATTCAAGGGACGAAAACTGGTAGTTTAGCAGGTTTAGCGACAGGTATCGCTACAGAAGAACAAGAAATATACTACATATTCCATGTTTTCGGTAAAGAGGTAGATGAAGTCTTTGGTTCGACAGAAAAACGGAATTAAATTTTGGGTATTAGATGGTAATTGGCAGTTAGGTTTTCATGTAATAATAACTATTGCAGATAACAAAGAGCATAATAGAACACAGTTTATTCAAACCTTTAAACTACAATTAATAAAAAGGATTTTCAACTAAACTGCCGTATTAATTAGTTCAAAAAGAACTTCAAACTTCTTAGGAGATATACAATTGGAGAATAACTCTTTTAATTTATAGAGTTTGTGAAGAAATGTACTTAAACTAACGGGGCAGCGCGACAAGTTTTGTTATAAGCACTAATGTGTGAAAAAACAAGGGATTTCTTCGGAAATCCTAACTTTATAACCGAGGATAGGAATGACAAAACCATGTATTTTGAAACTATCCCATTAAGTTTCCTGCATGCGTCATAATGGACAGATTGTGGGGTCTGAAGCTCAGGTAAAGTCGGCAGAACAAAGGCTGAAGCCACTCCCTACGGAAAAGGTATGCCAATGGATATGCCGGATGGCTGAAAAACTAAATATGGTGAGAATTTTCTTGTGGAAAAGAACAGACGAACTTCCGGATGTACGGGTCTAAAGTTAGAACATAAGGAAACTTGTGTACCATCCAACGATGGGGTGAGTGACGTGGAGTAAAAATTGCTTCTATGAAACACGCTATACCGAACAATGGCGGTATCCAGCTCACAGGCTTACAGGAAGCACCTAAGTTTAGAAAAAGATAGCTAGGTTATAAGGGACTTGGAAAGTAAGGAACGTTGACTCAAGGGCTGTCACCCGAAACGGTTGCTATAAGCGATTTGGCGAAATGCATTTGTCCTTATGAGGGTAGGGGTACGACCTGTGAAGTCTCTGTAATGAAGATGGAGGAACAGCCCCAAGTCTAGCGATACGTAACAATTATTTTTCAACTGTGCATTGCACCGGTCGGGTAAGAACGTGGGAACATCACTTCAAAGAGGAATGATGCCACAGTGCAAGCTCTCCGATATTGGGATTATTATGGGATGACAGACACCTTTACAGACTTACATCAACGAGCAAAAAATAAAGAATCATTCCATCTGCTATACGACATCATCACGTCGAGGAACAATATTTTATTAGCGTATCGTACAATCAAGTCAAATAAAGGGTCGAAGACCCCTGGAACAGATGGTAAAACTATTGTAGACATAGAGAAACGATCAGAGAACGAATTAGTAGAAGAAATACAAAGTAAGCTTAAAAATTATCGTCCAAAGAAAGTTAGACGTAAACTAATCGAAAAAGACAATGGCAAGATGCGACCTTTAGGTATTCCATGTATTCTGGATAGAATCATACAACAGTGCTTTAAACAAGTGTTAGAACCGATTGCTGAGGCTCATTTTTATAATCACAGTTATGGATTTAGACCTTTGCGGTCTACTCATCATGCAATGGCAAGAATTCAATTTCTAGTTAACCGGTCGAAACTCCATTACGTTGTAGACATTGATATCAAAGGGTTCTTTGATAATATCAATCATACCTTACTAATTAAGCAGCTATGGAATTTAGGTATCCGGGATAGACAAGTTATAGCCTGTATATCCAAAATGTTAAAAGCAGAAGTGGATGGTAAAGGTATCCCAACAAAAGGTTCTCCACAAGGCGGATTACTTTCGCCTTTATTGTCTAACATTGTGCTGAATGAATTGGACCAATGGGTAGCGAATCAATGGGAGCTATTCCCCCTCCATAAAAACTTAAAGACTAGGGGTCAACTTCTTGCAAAGAATCGTACACACTTAAAAGAAGGCTACATAGTTAGGTATGCTGATGACTTTAAAATCATCTGTCGAGATTGGAAAACTGCTGAAAAGTGGTATCATGCGGTTAAGCTTTATCTAAAAGAACGTTTAAAACTTGATATTTCACCAGAAAAATCGAAGATTATTAATCTGCGCAAGAATGAGTCTGCTTTTCTTGGCTTCACAATACGTGCCAATCGTAAAGGAAAAAAGCGAGTGGCACATACGTTTGTCAAAGCTGAAAAGATGAAAAAAATTAAGGCGGATGCAAAGAAACGATTAGAAATACTTCGAACATCGCCAACTACTCAAAATGCCATGCGCTTTAATAGTTTTGTCTTAGGGTTACACAATTATTTTAATAGAGCTACTCACGTCAACTTAGCGTTCTCACGACTTGCCTACGAAATAGGTGCATCTATGTACAATCGTCTTAAACCTATCGGTAAATATGAACATCCTAACAACCCGCCACCTGTCTATAAAAAGTTCTATGGCTTAGGCTCTAAAACGTATAAAATCGCCGGGGTATATCTCTTCCCTCTTGGGATAATCAAAACAAAAAATGTAATTGCTTTTACTCAAAGTATAACCCCATTTACCCAAGAAGGTCGAGTACAAATAACCACACGGTTGATTAAAGACATAAGACAGGAAATAGTATTGTTAATGGAATCAAAAATACCGACACGAAGTGTCGAATATATGGATAATCGGATTAGTAGGTACAGTA